>JBEKNK010000001.1:0-82169 GCA_049522915.1 Solirubrobacteraceae bacterium
GGTCTGGGCGCCGGCGGAAGCCTGCAGGCTCCCCGGCGCCCCGATCTCGGCGATCTCACCCTCGCGCACCAGCACGTCGTGGCGACCGTCGATTCCGGCGTTCGGATCAAGGACGCTGGCGCCGCGCAGCAGCAGTTCGGCCGGCGGCCGGGACACGGCGGCGAGCGTGCTCACGCGGTCTGCGGCTCCAGCGCGGGCGACTGGCTGTCGGGCGAGTCGCTCTCGGGCGGTGCCCCGGCCAGCACCTCGTAGAGCACGGCCATTCGCACGACGACTCCGGCGGCCACCTGGTCGGTGATCAGCGACTGCGGCGAGTCGATCACGTCGCCGGACAGCTCGATGCCGCGGTTCACCGGCCCGGGGTGCATCAGCAGCTGCCGCGGGCCAAGGCGACGCGAGTTGACCTGAAAGTGCGTCGTGTACTCCCGCAGCGAGGGCAGCAGCGAGTCCTCCATGCGCTCCAGTTGCATTCGCAGCGCGTAGACGACGTCGGCCTCGCGCATTCGCTCGAGCGAATGCTCGACGCTGGCGCCCAGCTGCGCGAACTCATCGGGGACGAGCGTCGGCGGACCGGCGACGGTGACCTGGGCGCCGAGCATCCGGAACGCCTGGATACACGAGCGGGCGACGCGCGAGTGCAACACGTCGCCGACGATCCAGATGTTGCATCCCTCGAGCGACCCGAGGCGCTCGATCAGCGTGTAGCAGTCGAGCAGCGCCTGGGTCGGGTGCTGGTGCTTGCCGTCGCCGGCGTTGATCACAGCCGCGCGCGTCCAGCCGACAAGCAGCGCCGGTGCGCCGGCATGGGGCGAGCGGATCACGATCGCGTCGGGGCCATAGGCGGAGAGCGTCGCGACGGTGTCTCGCAGGGACTCCCCCTTCTCGACGCTCGAGCCGCTCGTGACGAGGTTGAGCACATCGGCCGAGAGCCGCTTGGCCGCCAACTCGAAGGAGCTGCGCGTGCGGGTCGACGCTTCATAGAAGAGGTTGATCACCAGTCGCCCGCGTAGCGACGGCAGCTTCTTGATCGGCCGGTCGGCGACCTGGCCGATGTTCGCAGCGAGCTCGAGGATGCGCTCGATCGCGCTGCGGTCGAGGTCCTCGATCGAGACCAGATTCCTCATGCCACCACCTCCCCGTCCTTCGCTGCGCCGATCGTCACCTGGTCGGACCCGTCGAGCTCGGTGATCCGTACGTTGACGCGTTCGCCGAGCGACGTCGGCAGGTTCTTGCCGACATAGTCGGGGCGGATCGGGAGCTCGCGGTGGCCGCGGTCGACCAGCACGGCAAGCTGGACGCGGCCGGGACGGCCGTATTCGAACAGCGCGTCGATCGCCGCGCGCACCGTGCGTCCCGTGAACAGGACGTCGTCGACGATCACGACCGTCGCGCCGTCCAGCGCGAAGCCGATCGCAGTTGCGTGGACGATCGGAGCCTGCGGGCGGCGGCCGAGGTCGTCGCGGTGAAAGGCGATGTCGAGCGAGCCGAGCGCGACGGGCTCGGTCAGCAGCTCCGCGACCTGGGCGTGCAGGCGCTCGGCGATGTGGACACCACGGCGGTGGATGCCGACGATCGCGAGCGGTGAGCCGGAGCCGGCGTTGCGCTCGACCACCTCATGCGCCATGCGAACGATCGCGCGCGCGACATCGTCGCGGTCGAGCACGACCTTTTCCGCTGCCTGCAACTGCTCCACGCCCTTCCTGGCCTCACGGGACCGGGTTAAAGGATCTTGTCTGCAATGTAGCAGCGGCGTCCGACGCCCGCCACTGCAGCGCGGCCGCCGCTGCGTGACGCTGGGCGCTCGCCGGAGCGGCGGCGGCGTCAGGCGATGCCGTGGCCGGCTCGCTTTCAGGCCGATGCCCTGGGCGCCTCACCGAAGCGGACGAGGATCGGCGCGCCGCGGTCGGCGAGCGGGATCTCCACGCTGTCAAAGTCGCGCGGCAGCTCCGTCGGCTCGAACACGGCGCGCGCCTCCTCGCGCAGCTCGCTACCCCCGTAGCGCGCCGAGATGTGGGTCAGCGCGAGCATCTTGACCTCGGCGTCGGCCGCAATCTGCGCCGCCTGGGCGGCCGTCGAATGGCCTGTCAGGCGTGCGCGGTCTCGCTCCTCCTCGCCAAAGGTCGCCTCGTGCACCAGCAGGTCGGCGCCGTGAGCGGCGATCGCCAGCGTCTCGCACGGGGCCGTGTCGCCGGAGACGACGACCTTGCGCCCGTCGCGCTGCGCGCCGATCACCTGCTCGGGGCGCACGCCGGCAACCGTTTCGCCGCGCTGCAGCCGCCCGAAGTCCGGGCCGGGCGTGACGCCGAGCGAGGCGGCGAGCTCCGCGTCGAAGCGGCCGGGGCGTGGGTCCTCGACGAGCACGTAGCCGTAGGCGAGCACGCGGTGGCGCACGTTGACCGCGCCAATCTCGAGCGTGTCGCGCCGTACGCTCTCGCCGGCCTCGAGCTCCACCACATCCAGATCGAAGCAGAGCTTTCCGTATACGCGCTTCATCGAGCGCATCACCTCGGCAAGCCCGGGCGGGCCATGGATTGCCAGCGGGCGGTCGCGGTCGCGCAGGTTGAAGGTCTGCAGCAGCCCGGGCAGGCCGAGCCAATGATCGACGTGCAGGTGCGTGATGAAGATGTCCGTCAGATCGCTCAGCCCGACCGACCGCAGCAGCTGGCGCTGCGTCCCCTCACCGCAGTCGATCAGGATCCGCTCCGCCCCTCGGCGCACGAACAGCGCCGGCAGCCCCCGTCGCGCGCTCGGCACCGAACCGGCGGTGCCGGCGAACATCACGGAGAACTCCATCTCGGGGCCGAGCGTAGCGCTCCGGCTATGCTCACGGCGAGCGAGGCAAGCCCGCCACGCCGATCCGCGCCCGTAGCTCAGGGGATAGAGCGCTCGCCTCCGGAGCGAGAGGTCGCAGGTTCAAATCCTGCCGGGCGCGTGGGTTGTTGCGCCTGCAAACCCGGCGGTTCTGCAGCGTCCGGCGCCGACTGGGTCAGCCCGCCGGGCCATTCGGAGTCGATGCTGGTGCCCTGACCACAGCATCAGCGCAGAGAACGACCCGGCGTCAGCCGACCGCCGTGCCAGCGAGTACGCAACAGCCGCCGCGCACAGCGACAGGCTCGGTCGTGAATGTCCCGGCGGCTCCTTTTCTGAGCGCCGTGGACGGCGCTAGCTCGTGCGATCCCGGCGCCGGCGCCACTCCACGACGTTGCCTGACCGGGTCAGCTGGCCCGGTCAGGCAACGTTGTCGCGGATGGGCTCGTGATTTAAAGCCCGACGGCCTTGAGCACGTGGCTGACGACGGGCTCCGCCTCACCAACGGTTATGCCGCCCGTTGTGGCCAGGTTCTGCCAGCCAACCGTGACGACGACCGGGCCGTCAACGGCGATGATGGATTCGGGAGCGGTCGCCGTGCACGGTCCTGCAGTGAACGCCTTGGTGCCGAGTCCGGTGATCGACGTTGGATAGACCGCCGTGCCGGGGCATGTCTGGTCGCGCGCCTCGGCGACCGTGACGTCTTGCTGATACATGGACGCGGCTGTGGCGTTGGCGTTGATCGGCCCGCCCGTGAGCTTCTGGCCTTGAATCGTGATGCCGAGCGTGCTGACGGTGCCCTGGACACCGCCATTGACGGTGCCGTCGAGAACGTAGCTGCCGGAGCACAAACCGCCCACGGACTGCACGCTAACGGCTGGCTGACCGGTCGGGGCGCTCAGATTGAGGCCGGTGAGGGAGCTCACCTCCGCGAGCGCGAGAATGCTGTCGCAGTTCGCGAGCAGTTCCTTGGTCGCCTTCGGCTCTGTTTGCCTCTGGGCCGGCTTCGGCGCCTTGTGCGGCTTTTTGGCGTCAGCAGCAGCCGTGAATGTAGCCGCGATGATCAGCGTCCCCATCAACGCGCCGAGACTCCAGCGCAAAACCCGTGACCTCGAAATCATTTTTGTCTCCTGTCGTCGACGTTTGGCAGGCTCCGGGCGGGCAAGTTAGGCGAGCCGATGCTTGCTATCAACGACCGACTAGGCGCGCGAAGCGCGCCCCGACCATGTCCCGAGCTCTGCGCTCATATCGGCTGAAAAGCACCGCCACCGAGCGCCGCACGTGCCAGCGGACGAATGACCGATGCGCCCGCCGTCGTTATGACTAGCGAGCCTGCCACGAACCGGAGAGCGGCCACTCCGCTGCTGCCGCAACGCGAACCCAGCCCCAGCCTTCTGGCCACCCTCGCTCGTCACCGCAACGCCATGGCGGTTCCGGCTCCTATCGGCGGAGCTCGGCTCGTAGGCGGGCAGCGAGCTGCGCGGAAGCCTCGATCTCGACTTTGCGGATCGAGACGCTCTCGACGTTGAGCCCGAAGGGAACGCCGACCCGCCGACAAAACGCGATCAGGTCGACGGCCGTCGCGACAGCTTGATCGTAGGACGCGCCGAGGGTATCGTCGGCATGGCGCAGATCGTTCTCGATCCAGCGCGGGACGTCGACACCAAGCCACTGCAGGAACTCCAGCGTCTTGACCGAGCCGCAGACCGAGAACGTGAAGACGATCGGCACCGGTTCCAGGTCGCGGGCGGCGCACTCGTAGCGATAGTCAGACACAAAGTCCTTCGCAGCGTTGACGTCGTAGACGACCTGAGTAACGAAGAAGGAGCATCCCGCAGCCTGTTTCGCGAGGATCCGGAGGTGCTCCTTGCCCGTGCGCGCGTGCCGCTCGGGGATCGCGACCCCGCCGAGCGGCAGCTCGGGCCGCACCTCGGTCCGGACCTCGTAGGCCCGAAGTAGCGAGGTCGCAACCACCTTCTCGCGGGAGGAGGCACCAACGAAGACCGATAGGACTCGGGCCGGATCCTGCCCTTCGAGCCAGTGACGCAGTCCGTCCTCGGTGTACTTGCTGACCACGCGGTAGACGATGGCAGGCACCTCCAGATCCGCCAGGTCGCGGGCGAGGTACTCGGCCGGGTCCATCGTCGGCAGAAACGGAAACGGCCGTTCGCCGGGATTGCGGTCGCTCTCGTCATCAATGTCGTAGATGACCAGTCCGTCGACCCCCACCGGCCGCAGTCGCTCAAGCGTGACCTCGGCAATCTCCCGGCTCTGCACTGGACCGGTCGTCAGCCGCGGCGGCGTCACGGCGAAGAGCAAGAACTCACCCGTTCGATCTACGATGCGCCGCACCAGCTCCACGCGGCGGAACCGTAGCCGACCGCGTTGCGAGGGGAAAGCAGGAGGAATCGTTTGGGCACCAGTGCCCGGCGCGATAGCGCCCGGTAATTGCGGATCAATCGAACAGCCGCACGCCTGAGCGAATTCTCATCAGCCACCGCGAGAATGGCCTATCTCCGCGCGTATAGTCGGAGCCCAGTC
Organism: Solirubrobacteraceae bacterium; assembly: GCA_049522915.1. GTDB lineage: Bacteria > Actinomycetota > Thermoleophilia > Solirubrobacterales > Solirubrobacteraceae > Palsa-513. The sequence continues at coordinate 5,350 of JBEKNK010000001.1, forward strand.
ACCATGGCGATCCGAGACCGACACGGGGCGGCGGGCAGGCCACCGCGGGACCGCGAGCCGTTCGCACGGACCGATGTTTGACCGTCGTGAACTCAGCGCGCGGCGCGCTGATCAGCTGCGACGGCTTCGCCGAAGGCGGATCCGTTTCGGGACGCTGGCTGCGTTGGTGCTGGCGGTCCTCTACTTCGGGATCTCCTACGCGAACTACATGCTCAAGCCGACGAGTGAAACCTTCTCCGAGCGCTCCGCGGAATGGGTACGCGACGACGTGCCCTTCGGCAATTGGATCATCGACACGGCCGAGCACTACACAGCGAGCACGCCCCGCAAGGGCGGCCCGGGGCTCAAGCGCCTGCCCAGCGTCGGGCTCAGTCTGCTACCGCCTCTGGTCACGCACGCCAAGCACGTCACCTACACGCCGCCACCGATCAAGCCGGTGTTCGCCACGCCGCTGCCCGGCGAGGGCGTGTGGCACCGGACGGGTCCGTCCGTTGATGGCCTGCCGCCGGTGCTCGTGACGACCTACCGGCCCAGCACGGAATACCCCTCCATCGTCGCTTACGTCCTTTGGATCGACCACACCCGCACCGACCTCGCCTACTACCCCGGCCGCTATGAGCCACCGAGCGCGGTCGACCGGGGTCCGATGATGGTTCCTGTCGATCAGCGCTACCGGCTGCTCGCCACCTTCAACGGCGCCTTCACGCACGTTGACACCAATAACGGCTCTGCGGTCAACGGCCACACCAACGAGCCGCTGATTGATGGCAACGCCACGCTCGTCGGCTACCGCGACGGAACCGTGAACATCGTCAAGTGGACCGGCGGGCCGAACGCGCCGGCGACTGTCGCCTGGGCGCGCCAGAGCCTCACCCCGATCGTCTGGGACGGCAAGCCCAACCCCGAGCTGAACACCGACCCCAACAGCATCCAGTGGGGCTACACCCTGGGCGGCGTCACGTTCACCCCGCGCACCGCCGTCGGCATCGACGCCCACGGCAACGCGATGTTCGTCGTCGCGTCAGAGGCGACTGTGATCTCGCTCGCCCAGATCCTCCAGCACATCGGCGCGGTTCGCGGGATGGAGTTCGACATCAACCCCGAATGGCACACAATGATCACCTACTCACACCGCAACGGCCTCGACCCAACGATGGTCGAGCCCCAGCCCCAGCAGTCCCCCGACCGCTACCTCACCCCCGACGACCGCGACTTCATGGCGGTGTTCTCCAAGGTGCCCGGGCCGGTTACCGTCCCGTTCAAGTAGTCACTGCGCCGGACCGTCGGATTGGCCGCGCCTCGGGAGCGAGAGGCCACGGGTTCAGGTCCTGCCCGGCGGCCCGGAAGAATCACGACGACTGACCCAGTCGATCCCGAATCCTTGCCGGCCTCCGAGTCCGTGGAAGGCCCCGATTGAGCCCCCGACCGCTCGGACTGAATTTCGGCAACCTCGTCTCCCACGTGGCCATCCTCGATGCTGCGGATCAGCCCATTTCGCTGCCGGGAGCGCGATTCACGATCTGCGATGATCGCGCGGATGTTGCGTCGAGGGTACAACCTTCTCGGACGACTGGCACGTGCGCAGCAAATACCGCGCCGTGGCCAGCTCGCGCACCTGCTCGTGCGTTATCCGACAACACTCACCTACCGAGATACCCTGGGCTTTGCGCGTCGTACGAGCCTCGGCGATATCTACGAGGCCTGCCTGTTCCTCGGGGTTGACCTGTTTCTCCTGCCACAAGCGGTCGTCGACCGGATTCCTGCTGGCTCTACAGCGGTTGATGCTGGAGCGCATATCGGCGTAGTATCCAGTCAACTCTGCCGAGCGGTCGGCCCACGCGGCATAGTGCACGCTATTGAGCCTTTGCCAGCCAACGTCGGTCGCCTGCGCGAGCTGAAGTCCGACAATGATCTGGACCGGCTCACGGTCTGGGAGTGTGCGCTGTCGGATGAAGATGGATCGGCCGTTCTCCAAACAACGGGTGCCGCAGATGGATCTCCACACTCGTCGCTGACTGCGTCGTCGTACACCGGTGCGCCAATCCCGGTGGCGACCCGAGCTCTTGACAGCATCGTGTCGCACACCACGCGCGTGGGATTCATGAAGATTGATGTCGAGGGTGCCGAGTCCCTCGTGCTTGACGGCGCGAATCGCATCATGACCAGCGATCGCCCCGTGGTGTTCTGCGAGTTCAACGAAATACATCTCCGGGACGCTGGATCTTCGTCGAATGAACTGTTGCGCAAGTTCGAAGATCTCGGGTACGACACAGCGCACGAGTACCCGCAGGCCGATGCCATCACCGACCGCTTGCTCATACCTGCATAGGGCGGCCCTGAGTGCAGGCGACTGCGCGGCACTTCGGGAGCGTCCCGAAGTGCCGCGTGCCGGAGCCGTCTAGATGAAGGTGACGACGGGTGTGGTCGCGGTTGAGCCGGTGTAGTCGGTTGTGGTGGAGTAGCTGGCGCTGTAGTGGTTTGTGATGTAGAGCAGCGCCTGGTTGATCGGCGAGATCGCGCCGCCACGACTCCCGAGCCGATCCCGACGAACGGCTCAAACTCGACCAGCTGCGGCCAAGCCTCAAGGCTCGACGACGCCGCAACCACCTTGTAGGAGCGCGTGACCGTCGTCGACTGGCCGTCCGCATCGGTCGCGGTCACCGAGAACGAATTCGAACCCGGCGTCGTCGTGTTGACAGCACTCCCGCTTGGGACCGTCCCAGTGCAGCTGCTGAGCGTCGAACCGCCCCCCGCCGTGCACGAATAGCTCGCATCAACGACCTGGCCGTAGCTGTAGGTCGGCGTCCCCGACGGCGGCGTCACGAGCGCCACCGACGGCGGCAGCGCAACCACACCGGCGAGGGATCGCCCGTCGGCAGAGCGCTGTTTCGCTCGTGACGGTGGGTCCAGTAGGGCTGCATCGACGAGGCGATCGTGCCGGTGGCCCAGTGGAGCGTGAGCGTGGAGAGCAGCAGCTCGCGGTCGAACGCGGGCTGGCCGTCGCTCGTCGTGCTGCTCCAGGCGGAGACCTTCTCGCCGATTCAAACAGCCAGGCCGGCGGGCGAGTCCGCGAGCGCGGCGGCGAGCGTCGACGGTTTGGTGGCCTGCACATGGGCGTAGCCGCCCTCCCCGGCGGCCCACGTCTCGATCTCGGCGAAGTGACGCTCCTCTGCACCACTCCACGGGCGGGGCGGCGGGGGCAGTCCCGGAGTCGCGAGATGGATCCCTGCGCGGGCTTCGGGATGCGCGCGGGCCACTCGCGCGGTGACGCTTGCGCCGAGATCGCTGCCGTGTCCGACGTAGCGCGAGTGACCGAGGACCTCCGTCATCAGGCGGTTCCAGAGCTCGGCGATCGCGCCGGCGCTGAGGCCCTCCGACGGCGGTGGCGCGGAGAAGCCAAAGCCTGGAAGCGACGGGGCGATCACCGTGAAGGAGTCCGCCGCGTCGCCACCGAACGCCGCGGGGTCGCCGAGCCGCTCGAAAACCGCGAGGTACTCGCAGAAGGACCCTGGCCAGCCGTGGGTCAGCAGCAGCGGCAGCGGATCCTCGCCCCGCCCGCGGACGCAGACGAAGTGAATGAGCTGGCCATCGATATCTACGCGAGCATGATCCAAACCGCGCAGCCTGGCCTCAAACCTCGTGGCGTCAAACGAACGCCAGTCCGCGAGCAGCTCGGCCAGCCATTTCCCGGGTACACCACGACTCCAGCCGTCGGGCCCTGCCGGGGCGGCGCGCCATCGGGCGAGCCGGTTGCGAAGATCCTCCAGGGCACCACGATCCAGGATCGGCTCGAACACCTCGATCGCCGCGTGTGTTGCCACCGGCCCAAAGGATCTCACGCGCGCGCCATCACGGATCCGGCGGCGATTGCACTCGTTGGCGGCGCGCCCGGCCGACGGACCGGGCGAGCCGTGTAGCGTTTTCCACATGAGACTTCGCTGCCCGACGCGCGCAATCGGCGTGACCCTGCTGGCCTTGGCCGCCGCTGTCGCGCTTCCGGGATCGGCTTTCGCGGCCGGCGCCACGGCGACGGCGGGCGGTGGAACGGGCGCGAGCCGGGCGCATGCGGCGATCGTCGGCGGCGCTCCGGCGGCGAGCGGCACGTTTCCGTGGCTCGCGCTGGTCGAGTACAACGAGGGCAACGGTGAGGCGCAGTACTGCACGGGCAGCGTGGTCGCATCGAACGTCGTTCTGACCGCAGGGCATTGCGTCGCCAACATCGACACCGGCGTGACCCTGCCGGCGAGCAACTTCACCGTCTTCACGGGCAACGTCGATTGGACGGCCCCGGGCGAGCAATCCTCGGCCGTGACGACCGTGCTGGCATACCCTGGCTACGTTCCATCCACGGGGTACGGGGACGCCGGGCTGCTCGTGCTGGCAACGCCCAGCAGCGCGCCGGCGATACCGCTCGCGACCGCGGCGGACGCGAACTTCATCGCCGAGGGAAACGCGCTCACGATCACCGGCTGGGGCGCGACGTCCGCCGGGGGCGGGCTGATGACGGCGCTCCAGACCGGCATCATCGGGACGCAGAGCCCGGGCTATTGCGAGAGCCAGGACGGTGCCGACAGCCTCGCCTTCGACCCGACCGCGGAGTTCTGCGCGATCGACCCGACGAACTACGCGATCGGCACCTGCCACGGCGACAGCGGCGGGCCCGCGACGGTGGCACCGACGCCCGGCTCCGTGCTCGAGGTCGGGATCGCCAGCCGCGCCGACGCATACTGCAAGACGACGGTGCCCGACATCTTCACCCGCGTGGATCTGGTGTCCGGCTGGGTTGAGAACGAGATCGCTGCCGTCGCGCCGCCGCCGCAACCTTCCAGCCCAACCTCAACGACAACACCCACGAGCCCGTCGGCAGCCGCCGCGACCACGCCGCCGGCGCCCGCGGCGGGAAAGTACCTGGGGACGACCGGCCAGCGTGACGGTCACGTCTACGCGACCGTGGGGGCGACCGGAGTCACGCGCATCAATGTGCGCGTCACCCTCCGCTGCGGGCGTCAACTGCGCGGGCCGCTGACGAGCACGGAGCTGTTCCCCGACGCGGCCCCGCTGACACGGTCGGGCAGCCTGTGGCGCTTCTCCGCCGCCTATCGGGACCCCGCGGGCCGCCGTTACACGCTCAGCGGCGCCTTCCCCGCGGCGGGTGTGAGCGCGTATGCGACCGGCACGCTGAAGGTGACCACCAGGAACGGCGGTTGCAGCAGCGGAAGCCTGCGCTGGTCCGCACCCTCCCCGCCCTCCTAGCCCCGACTAGCAGCCGTCGGCCGCGCACGAGTCGCCGACGGCGAGTACCGGCTCGCCGGGGCGGCGGGCGTCCCATCCCTGTCGCAGGAACGCGAGCAGCTCGGACGGGGGCTGTGCGCCGGAAACGCCGAACGCCCGGTCAATGACGAACGTTGGAACCGCGGTGATCCCGAGGGCAGCCGCCGTCTGCTCGTCGTCGCGGACCTCGGCGGCGTAGCGCTCGCCGCCAAGCGCGGCGCGGGCGTCTTCCTCGTCAAGGCCGACCTCGCCGGCCAGGCGAGCGAGCGTCTCCTGGTCGCTCATCAGCTCACCCTCGGTGAAGTACGCGCGCAGGAGCCGCTCCTTCATCGCGTCTCCAAGATCGTGCTGCTCGGCGAGATGAATGAGCCGATGGGCATCGAACGTCGTTCCGGACCGTGCGATGTCGAAACGGAACCGCAGCCCCTCGGCGGCGGCCGTGTCGACCATGCGCTGCTCCATCGCGCGAGCCTGCTCGACGGTCGTGCCGTACTTCGCCGCGATGCGGGCGGCGCGGTCACCCTTAACCGCGGCCGGAGCCGACGGGTCCAGCTCAAAGCTCCGCCAGATCACCTGAACGTCGTCGCGATGCTCGAAGCCGGCGAGCGCCTGCTCGAAGCGGCGCTTTCCGACGTAGCACCACGGGCAGGCGACGTCCGACCAGATCTCAACGAGCATCCACCCAGTCTAGCGACGCCGGTTGGCGGCTTCCGGGTCTTCGAGGACGCCGGCGAAGCCGGCGCGCAAACGCGCCCGGCTTCGCCCTCGATGACGCAGGCGGGGGACGCCGCGTCACGCGGCCCCAGCGCACGGCGACCGGCGCGGCTCAGCCGACGAACGACCTGATGTCGCCCGCGAGCTTGCTCTCGATCTCGAAGTTCCAGGCTGTTTCGGCCACGTCGACGACGAGGAAGAGTTCCCCGAGCAGCAGCGTCTCGATGACCGCGACCTCGAGATGCTCGGCCCACTTGCCGATGCCGATGCGCACCGTGAAGTCGGCGGGCGTCCCGCTGATCGTGATCGTCAGTGCGCGATTGGCGTCGATGACACCCTGCAGGAAGCCGCCCTTCTTGGCCTGGATGACGACACCCTGGTCGCTCGGCGCCGAGCTCTGGGTCTTGAACCCGTCGCCCTTGAGGTACTCCTCGATGTGCGATTGCAGGGCCGCCAGATCGGTGCCCTTGCCCTCGAAATGCTCCTCTTTGTCTCCAATCATGCTGGTCTCCTCCGGGGTGTCGTTGTTGGTCGTCCACCCAGCGAGCGCGACCGTTGAGCGGGGTGCGATGCAACTCCGCCGGCGAGCGAACATGGCCGGCGCGTCGAGGTTAGCGCGACGGCGCGAGCATCGAAGGTCTCGGCGCTGCCTTGCTGAGCGACTCGCACGGGTGAGCGAGTCGCCGTCAGCCGAGCCGCTTCAGCGCTCCTTGGTCCAGCCGTCGCGGCCGGCGTGCCCGCCGAGGCGCGCGGAGAGGTGCTTCCAGCCGCTTGGCTTGGCACCAGGCTCATGGTCGTGAAAAACAGGTGCAGCGCCGTGGGGCACGGGAAGCGTGGCGGCCTGCGCCGCGTCGATCGACAGGTCGACCCCGTGTTCGTGCAGCGACGCGATCTGATCGGCCGCAACGAAGCGGCGGTCCTTGCCGTCCGCCATCACGATGCCGTGGAAGATGTCCTGTTCGGGCGCCGCGACGACGTGGTCGACGGTGCCGAGCATCTCGCCGCCTGACGCGTAGACGGGCACGTTGCGCTCGAGCACCTGGTAGGCGATCGGGAAGCCCTCGTCCATCGACTCAGCTTAGGGCCTGGCTCGCCGCCGCGTCGCACGCATTGCTCGGGCGATCAGGCAATCGCGGCGCGCTGCGGTAGCGTGCCGCGCCAGCCGTGGCTCGCGGACCCCGCCAGCACCGTTTGCGAATCCTCGCGCCCGCGCTGTGCGCGGCGTGCGCCGCCCTCGCTCTGAGTGTCGTCGGCCAGAGCGGGGCGAGCGCCGGCCCCGTGCCCACCCCCGCGCTGACGGTCTCGCCGCTGCCAGGGACGCCGGACGCGTCGAGCACTACGCAGATCAGCTTCCTCGGCGGCCCCGGCACGCACGTGAGCGACGTGGCGGTGCGCGGATCGCTCAGCGGTCGCCATGGCGGCAGGCTCGAGGCCTATTCGACCGGCACCGGCGAGAGCTTCCTGCCGAGCCGCCCGTTCGCGCCCGGGGAGCGGGTCGCCGTGAGCGCGCGCGTGCGCCGCGGAACGACCGCCTGGCAGGCCGTTTCGACGCACTTTCGCGTCGCGGTCCAGGCGCCGGTCAGCCAGGCCCAGTTCCCCCCCGACCCGGGCGATCCGGCCGACGTGCAGCACTACCTCTCGGCGCCGGCCCTCGCCCCCTCCACGGTCAGCGTCACAAGCGCGGCCGCGGTCGGCGCCACGCCCGGGGACTTCTTCCTCGCGCCCTACCAGGGTGCGGGCACGGCGGGCCCGATGATCGTCGATCAGTCCGGCGGGCTGATCTGGTTTCACCCGCTCGCCGCGGGTCTCGTGGCGACCGATTTCCGGATGCAGTCCTACGACGGGCGCAGCGTGCTGACGTGGTGGCAGGGACGGATCCTGAAACTCGGCTTCGGGCAGGGCAGGGATGAGATCTACGACAGCTCCTATCGGCCGATCGCGCAGGTGGCGGCCGGCAACGGTTACGCCGCCGACCTGCACCAGTTTCTGCTGACGCGCAGCGGAACCGCCTGGATCGATGCCGTGGATCCCGTCGAGGTCGACCTCGCTCGCCAGGGAGGTGCCGTCCATGGCGTGGTGAGCGACTCGATCGTGCAAGAGATCGACGTGCGAACCGGGCTAGTGATGTGGGAGTGGCATGCGCTCGGTCACATCCCGCTCCTTGACTCCTACGCCCCCGCGCCCCATGACGCCACGCCCTGGTACTACGCCCACATCAACTCAATCGATCCCTCGCACCCCGGTCAGCTGCTGATCTCGGCCCGCAATACCTGGACGATCTACGACGTCAACCTGCACACCGGGTCGATCCTCTGGCGCCTCGGCGGCAGGCGTTCGAGTTTCGCGCTCGGCCCGGGCACCGCGTTCCACTACCAGCACGACGCCGCCTGGCAACCCGGGGGCCGCGTCTCCGTGTTCGACAACGGCGGCGGCGAGGAGAGGCAGTCGCGGGGGCTGCTGCTGGCGCCCGACCTGGCGAGGCGGCGGGTGACGCTCGTCAAGGCGTTCATCGACCCCAATGCGACGCTGCGCAGCGATAGTCAGGGCGACCTGCTGCGACTGGCGGGCGGAAACTGGCTGATGGGCTACGGCGGGCTGCCGAACTTCACGGAGTTCAACGCCGCCGGGCAGGTGCTGCTGGACGCGACGCTCGGACCAGGCGTCCAGGACTACCGGACCTATCTCGCGAACTGGAGCGCCACGCCCAGCTCGAGGCCGGCGATCGCCGCGCAGGCCGGCGCGGGCGGAGCGCTGAGCATCGAGGCGAGTTGGAACGGCGCGACGGCGGTGAGCGATTGGGAGGTGCTCGCCGGCTCCTCGGCGAGCTCTATGAGCGTCGTCGCGACGGTCCCCAAGCAGGGGTTTGAGACCTCGATCAACGTGGCCGCAGAGGCACCGGTGGTCGCGGTCTCTGCGCTCGGCGGGGGCGGCCAGGTGCTCGGCACCTCCGCGGCGATCTCACCTAGCGGCTGAGCTTGGGCGCGCCGCCGGACGCTCTGGCTCCCCCACCCTGAATGTGAAAAGAGGGCGCACCGTGGGTGCGCCCCCCTCCCTGGAAGAACTGCGCCCGGCGGATCGCAGCCGCCGGGCTTGCGCGAATTGCACCACGCCTCACACGCCGTCGGCGGGTGAGGTTTCGCGCCCGCGACTGGGCAGATTTCTTCCGCCCGACCGCGGCTTGAACGGGATCACTCGTCGAAGTCCTCCGCGAGGCCGGCGAGCGCCTCGATGCGGTTGCGCACACCGAGCCGGCGAAAGATCTCGGAGAGGTGAAATTTGACCGTGTTCGGCCGCACATTGAGGCATTCGGCGATCTCCTCGTTGCTGTAACCGTGAGCGACGAGTTTGAGCACCTCGACCTGGCGCGGCGTCAGCGTGACCGCCTCCGTTGCAGCCCGCCAACGTGAGGGCATCACCGCGTGGCCGGTCAGGATGTGCGCAATGGCGTCGCAGAGCTCGCCGACCGAGGACTCCTTCAGCACGACACCGTCGATCCGCCGCGTGCTCGCGCAGAGCACGATCTGCTCCGTGATCTCCGTGGAGAGCAGAACGAGCTTGCAGTCCAGCTCGAGTGCCAGCAGGCGATCGACGGCACGCCCGCAGGCGCTGCGGTAGGAATCGACGTCCAGAAGCACGACGTCGCAGCGCGGCGATGGCCGCTCAAAGCGCTCGGCCAGGGCCTCGATCGAGGAAACCGAGCAGGTCAGGGACATGCCCGGCTGAGCGTCGATCAGTTCGCCGATCGCAGCGCGCATCAACTGCGGGCCACCGACCAACGCAAGCGTGATCTCGCGCCTGCGCGCATCGCTCCGGCTTGCCGAGGTTCTCGTCATCCGCCCTCCGCTCTCCGGCGCCATCAGGGCGCCGCTCATGGCCGCGTTCCAGCAACGGTCTCGGTGCTCATACCGCTGGGCTGTGCAGCCATCTGTGTCCTTTCGCTCGCTCATAACACCTCAGCCAACGTAAAGGTGCGTCAAGGCGAATCCCACCCCCAAAAGGTGTTGCGTCTTGCACACCTTCTTGCAGCGCGGTGCGCAGGGCCTCAACGTCCCGGCCCGCTGCGAGGGCGGACCGCGACCGTGGGCGAGCCGCGCGGCGCCGACGCAAGCCGCGAAGGCGGCTTCACAGCCTCCCGGGCGCAGCCGAGGGCGCTGGAGCACCGCTGGCGCTGCCTATACTCGGCCGCGGACATGGTCCTGATCGGTCACTCCCAGCGCGTTTCGCAACCGCTCACGCGCACCCAGAAGCGCGGGCTCGCCGTCGTGGCGGTGATCGCGGTCGGGCTCGCCGCTTGGGCGATCGCGCGCTCGACCTCGGCTCCGGTCTCAAGCAACGGCTGCGTGAGCGTGCTCGTCCCGAGCTCGACCGGCGGCGGTGTCCTGTCGCACTGCGGCGCGGCGGCGCGCAGCTGGTGCCAGACCGAGTTCGTCAGCACCGGCGATCTCGCCAAGCGGGTCCAGGCCCAGTGTCGCCTGGCCGGCATCGAGCCACGGCGCAGCTGATCGGCGCGGCGGTCGGAGCGGCGGTCGGCGAGCGGGCCTCGCGAGCCGGGCGCCTGGTGGCGGCGCGCGCCGGCTGATCCAGCGAGCCGCGGGCGAATGACTGCGGCGCGGGGCGGCTGCCCTCAGGCGGCCTTCGAGAGGAGCGCGAACAGGCCAGTGGGCCCGATCACATCCGGCGGGCGCCCCGAGATGTCAACCAGCTCGACCACGACGCGACCGTCCGGGGTTCGCTCGAAGCGAAGCTCCTTACCCTGCGCAGCGAGCGTCTGGCCGGCGAGTGCGGCCTGGGCGAGCTCGCGCTCAACCTCCGGCGGCGGGACATAGAGCGCTGAGATCGATGCCGATGCTCCCGCGGCGGTCCGTCGCGCGCGCATCCTGCTCGCCGTGCGCTTGGCGCGCCGGAGCGTTTTGCCGAACGCGCTCGGGCCGCTCGGGACAAGCGGCTGCGGTAGGTGCCCGAGCCTTGACGCGGACACGGCAAGGGCTTGCGGTTCGATCCTGGCTTCCATCTTGCGTTAGTTGTCGAACCGCTCGGCGCGCGACTTGAGCCCACAGGCGCTCTCGCCAACGATGGTTCGACGCTGGTGCGTCAAACCGATCAGATGTCGAGCGCGGGGCGCCAGGCGGCGCGCCCCCACCGTGCTCATCCAACGAGCGTCCATGGGCGGGCGCGGACTGAGGGGAGCCCCGCTCAACGGCCGCGGCGCAGGCGGCGGACGGCCCCTGGGCTAGAGGAAGGCGATCCGGCCGGGCACCAGGGAGTCCTCGCTGGTCAGGAAAGCGGCGCAGGTGCGGTGGTATCCGTCGGCGATCTGGGCGACGACATCGGCGCGCAGCACGACGAGCAGGATCGGTGAGAGGGCCTCCTTGTCGCGCACCTTCGCCAGCTTCTCGGCCACCTCCTCGCTCTGCTTTGCGCTCAGCAACGGCAGCCGTGCGGCGCGCAGGATGTCCTTGGCCCGCCAGCGCCCGGCCGGAGCCTCGCGCAGCTGGGCGATCAGCGGATCGAGCTCCGCGGCGCCGACCAGCAACGAGAGGTAGCTGTGTGCAGCCGCGTAATCCTTGTCCTCGGGCTCGTCGAGCCACCTGACCTTCGGCGGGTCAGCCACCCGCCACCGCCGGCAGGATCGTGAGCTCCGCGCCGTCGGGAACCGCCGTCGCCACGCCGTCCAGGAAGCGGATGTCCTCGCCGGCGAGGTAGACGTTGACGAAGCGGCGCAGACCGCCCTGCTCGTCCGAGATCCGCTCGCGCAGCTCGCCGAACTGGGCGAAGAGTTCGTCGAGCACCTCGGACACCGTTGCGCCCTGGACGCTGGCGACGCTCTCGCCCCCCGTCGCCGAACGCAGTTGCGTCGGGATGCGGACCGTGACCGCCATCAGACGGCAACCGAGCCGAGCGCCGCCTCGAAGGCCTCGAGCGTCGGATCGATCTCGTGCGCCTGAAAGCTTCCGCGCACCGCGTCGAGCGTCTTCAGGCCGTCGCCGGTGATCACAAGCACGACCCGCTCCTGTGGGTCGATCTCGCCTCGCCGCGCAAGCTCGCTGAGCACCGCTACGCTGACGCCGCCGGCCGTCTCGGTGAAGATCCCGGTCGTCTCGGCCAGCAGGCTGATGCCCTCGCGGATCTGGTCGTCGGAGACGGCGTCCACGGCGCCACCGGTGCGGCGCGCGAGCTCGATGACATAGGGGCCGTCGGCCGGGTTGCCGATCGCCAGCGACTTGGCGATCGTGTTCGGCTTGACGGGCTGGCAGAAGTCCTGGCCGAGCGCGAACGCGTTTGCAACCGGCGCGCACCCGGATGCCTGAGCTCCGTTCATGATCGGCTCGCGGCCCTCGACGAGTCCGAGCTCGATCCACTCCGCAAACCCTCGATGGACCTTCGTGAACAACGAGCCCGAAGCGATCGGGACGATGCAGCGGTCGGGCAGCTCCCAGCCGAGCTGCTCGACGATCTCGTAGGCGACGGTCTTGGAGCCCTCGGCGTAGTACGGCCGCATGTTGATATTCACGAACGCCCAGTCGTCATGCTCGGCAGACAGCTCGGTGCACAGGCGGTTGACCTCGTCGTAGTTGCCGCGCACGGACACCAGGTTGGTGCCGTAGACGCCGGTGCCGAGGATCTTCTGCTCCTCGAGATCTGCGGGGATGAAGACGTAGGAGGGCAGGCCGAGCGCCGCCGCCTGAGCCGCGACCGCGTTGCCGAGGTTGCCGGTCGAGGCGCAGGCGAGCGCGGCAAAGCCCAGCTCACGCGCGCGCGCGGAGGCCACGGCGACGACTCGGTCCTTGAACGAGTGGGTCGGATTGGCCGCGTCGTTCTTGACCCACACCTCGCGCAGACCGAGCCGCTCGGCCAGCCGATCGGCGTTGATCAGCGGTGTCCAGCCAGCCGGCAGCCCGGCTCGCGACGCCAGGTGGTTGGACGGTCCGGGCGGTCCGCCGGCCAGCGGCAGGAAGTCGGCGTAGCGCCAGACGTCCTGGGATCCACCCTGGATGCGTCGGCGCAGCGTCGCGACGTCACCGGTGAAGCCGTGCTTGTAACGAACCTCGAGCGGTCCGAAGCAGCGCTCACACACATAGAGCGCCTCGAGCGGGTACTCCGTCCCGCATTCCTTGCACTTGAGACTTTCTGCCGCCATATGAAAACCCTCCGCTGGTCATGTGGCGAAGGTTCTCAGGCAGAAGCTCCAACCACATCTCCCAGGCCGTTGTTGGAGCCTGATGGAATTGGCACCGTTTCTCGCTTGCGCGAGATGGTTGCCGGGGTTTCATAGGGCCAGTCCCTCCACCCCTCTGGATGCGTCCAGCTATGTACGCGCAAGTATAGCGGTGTGCAGGCCAGAAAACGACAGCCGGGCGCAACGCCCAACCAGCGCGGTAACGCGCCGGTCTGGGCGGTGTAGCAGAGACGTGAGCGACTCATCCACCGAAACCGCCGTCCAGCGCGTCGTCGCGACGCTCGAGCCGATCGACGCCGCCGACCGTCGCCGGGCGCTGGTGATTGTCAACCCCTTCGCGACGACCGTATCCGATCGCCTGCGCAACCTCGTCGTCTATGCGCTGGCCGCGCGCTACGAGGTCGAGGCGGTCGAGACGCAGTCGCGCGGTCACGCGACCGAGATCGCCCGCGACGCGGCGCGATCGGGCTACGGGATCGTGATCGCCTTCGGCGGCGACGGCACCGTCAACGAGGCGGCCAACGGCCTGGCCGGGTCGGGCACGCCGTTGAGCTGCCTGCCTGGCGGTTCGGCAAACGTCTTCTGCAAGCTGCTCGGAATCCCAGGTGAGATCGTCGACGCCACGCAGCACCTCCTGCGCGTGGCCGACAACTTCGCGCCGCGCCAAATCGACCTCGGCGATGTCGAGGGGCGCCTCTACACCTTCAGCGCCGGCATCGGCATCGACGCCGCTGTCGTGCGCGGCGTCGACGCCCGGCCGCGGCTGAAGGCGCGTTTCGGGCCCTATTTCTTCCTCGGCACGGCGCTCACCACCTTCGCCGGCCGCTACCTGCTCCGCGCGCCGAGGATGTTCGTGTCGGTCGGCGAGGAAACCGTTGTGGGCGTCACGACGATCGTCCAGAACGCCGCTCACTACACCTACTTCAACGACCGCCCGATCGACCTCGCCCGGGGCGCCTCGCTGGACGGCGGCACACTCGCGAGCGTCGTGCTGCGCCGCGCGAGCCTGCTCGCAGCGCCGACGCTGCTGGCCCGCGCCGTGCTCGGCCGCCGCGGCGTCGGCGGCCACCGCCAGGTTGCAAGCTTCGAGGACGTCACGTCGATGACCGTCAGCAGCGCGAGTGGACGCCCGCTGCCGCTGCAGGTGGACGGCGATCACATCGGCGACGTCACCGAGGCGCGCTTCACGATCCGTCCCGGCGTGCTGACCGTCGTCGCGTAGGCGCGGTCGCGCGTCCCGCGCGCGCTACGCGACGTCGGGCATGCGCGCCAGCGGGCGCCGGCTGGGGCCCGGGAGCTCCCGCAGCAGCGCGGCGCGACCGCGGTCAGCCGAGCGGCTCGTCGTGCTCGTGCTCGGCCGCCGCGGCAGTGGCCTCGAGCGGCCCGGCCTCCCCGGGCTCGGGCGACGCGGCGGCGGCGGCCTCGAGCGGCCCGGCCTCCCCGGGCTCGGGCGACGCGGCGGCGGCGGGCTTGGGCGGCCCGGCGTCCGCGAGATCGGACGCGTCCCCGGGCCCGGCGTCCCCGGGCTCGGACGAAGCGGGGGCGGCGGCGGGCGCGACCGAATTTTGGTGGCCGCCGCTCTCGCGCGGCTCGGCGTACGTCTGCGCGGCCGCGGGAGCCTCGACGGGCACGGCTGGCGGGCCGGCCGGCAGCGCCGGGCGGGAGCGACGCCGGCGGAAGAGGTGACCGATGCCGGCAACCTCCCGCTCGGCGGCTTCCAGCGGAGCCGCCATTCGCAGCACCTCGCCGAGTTGTTCGGTGAGCTTGACCAGCGCGCCGGTGAGTTCCGGCAGCGTCGCAGCAACGGCCTCGAGCACCTCGACGTGGTGGTCCATCGACTCGGCCGCGTGGTGCAGAGCCGCCACCGCCTCGTGCAGCGGCTGCTCGACCGGCGTGTGCTCCTCGACCTCGTGCTCGGCGCCGCCGAGCAGCTTCAGCGTCGAGCGCATCGCGCTGCCGACGAAGTCCGGCACGGGCAGCGATGGCATCTCAGTTCCCGGGGGTCACGCGGAAGGCGTCGAACACCGAGTCGATGTTGCGCAGGCGCGAGATCGTCGCCTTCAGCGTCTGGGTGTCTGCGCACTCGACGACGAAGCGGTTTCGGATCATCGGCGGGTTGGCGGTGCACTGGGCCTCGACGATGTTCATGCCCGCCTCCGAGAAGGTGCGGGAGAGGTCCTCGAGCAGGCGGTGGCGATCCCAGCCGTCGATCTGGATCTCCACCTTGAAGCCCGTCGTCTGCTCCCCCTCCCACGCCACCGGCGTGAAACGGTCGGCGTCGCGACTCAGGGCCCGCGCGTTGGAGCAGTCCTCGCGATGGATCGTGATGCCGCGCCCGAGCGAGATGTAGCCGACGATCTCATCGCCAGGCACCGGGCGGCAGCACTTCGCGAGGCGCACCAGCACGTCGCTGACGCCCTCGACGCGGATGCCGAACTCGCTCGAGGAGTTGGTCGGACGGCGTCGCTCGCGCCGTGAGGAGATGAGCGTCGAGGCGGCCGTCTGGTCGGCGTCGGCGGCCTCCCCCTCCTTGAGCCGCTGCATGATCTTGCCGACCACCGTCTTCGGCGAGACCTTGGCCGCACCGAGCGCGATGTAGAAGTCGTCGGCCTTGCGGAAGCCGAGCTCGCGGATCACGTCCGCGAGCAGGCCCGAGCCGGTGATCCGCTGCGCCGGAAGCCCCTGTTTGCGCAGCGCCTCCTGCAGCGCCTCGCGACCCGAGTGCTCGGTGTCCTGGCGCGTCTCGGCCTTGAACCACTGCTTGATCTTGTTGCGCGCCCGCGTCGTCTTGACGACCGCGAGCCAGTCGCGCGAGGGGCCGCGCTCACGCTTCGAGGTCAGCACCTCGACGATGTCGCCGGAACGCAGCTCGTAGCTGAGCGGCACGATCTTGCCGTTGACCTTTGCGCCGACGCAGCGGTGGCCGACATCGGTGTGGACCTCGTAGGCGAAATCGAGCGGCGTCGCGCCCGCCGCGAGCGACTTGACCTCGCCCTTCGGCGTGAAGACGTAGACCTCGTCCTCGAACAGGTCGACCCGGAGCGTCTCCATGAACTCCTTCGGATCGGAGGTCTCGCTCTGCCAATCGACCATCGAGCGCAGCCATTTCAGCTTGCCCTCGTCCGCCGACCAGTTCGAGCGCCCGCTGCGGTCCGGTCTCGCCGCCTGCTTGTACATCCAGTGCGCCGCGACACCGTACTCGGCCATGTTGTGCATCTCGCGGGTGCGAATCTGGATCTCGAGCGGCCGGCCCTCGGGTCCGATCACGGTCGTGTGCAGGGACTGGTACATGTTGAACTTGGGCATCGCGACGAAGTCCTTGAAACGCCCGGGCAGTGGCTTCCAGAGCGAATGCACGACACCGACGGCGCCGTAGCAGTCCTTCGTCGTCTCGACGACAACGCGCATCGCCGTGAGGTCGTAGATCTCGTTGAACTCGCGGTCCTTGCGGGTCATCTTCGAGTAGATCGAGTAGAAGTGCTTGGCGCGGCCGGAAATCGAGGCGGCGATGCCCAGCGAGTCGAGCTCCCGCTGCAGGATCTCGCCGGCGCTGTGCACGTAGCGCTCGCGATCGTCGCGCTGCTGCGCCACGAGCACCTTGATCTCCTCGTACTTGCGCGGGTGCAGCGTCGCGAAGGCGAGGTCCTCGAGCTCCCACTTGAGCGCGTGGATACCGAGGCGGTGCGCGATCGGGGCGTAGATCTCGAGCGTCTCCTTGGCCTTCTCGATCTGCTTCTGCTTGGGCAGCGCGCCGATCGTGCGCATGTTGTGCAGGCGGTCGGCCAGCTTGATCAGGATGACGCGCACGTCGCTCGCCATCGCGACGATCATCTTGCGGTAGTTCTCGGCCTGGGCCTCATCGCGCGAGGAGAAGGTGATCCCAGTCAGCTTGGTGACACCGTCGACGAGGTTCGCCACGTCCTCGCCGAAGCGCTCGTGGACCTCCTCGAGCGAGGCCGTGGTGTCCTCGACGGTGTCGTGCAGCAGCGCGGCGCAGAGCGTCTCGGTGTCCAGGCGCATGCTGGCGCAGATGCGCGCGACGCCGACGGGATGGACGATGAACTCCTCGCCCGAGCGCCGGCGCTGGTCGGCGTGATGGTCGCAGGCGAACACGAACGCGGCCGCGACGGCGTCGCGGTCGATCGGGACGAGCGAGTCCTCGGCGTGCTCCTCGACGATCGCGAAGAGGTCGCCGAGCAGCCGCCGCTCGCGCTCGTGCAGCGCCGTCAGGTCCGGTGGGGCGATGTGCAGGCCGGCGGCCGGGCTCTCAGGCGCAAGCACGCCTGCGTCCGGTGGGCTCACGACGGTGACCTGCTCTACGCCGCCGCCTGACGATCTGTCGTCGTTCCGAGGTATCTGAGGCCGTCCTGTCGAGTTCGTTCGTAGTCGCGGTAGGCGGGCGAGCGCTCGAGCGCCACGCGCCGCTGCTGGGTCATGACCACCGCGAGGCGCTCGCGGTCGAGATCCACGAGGCCGACCTCCGTGAGGATCCGCAGCAGGCGCCCCGCCCCCTCGGGGGAAGGCGCCGTCTCACGCAGGACCGCCTCGAGCTCCCGCCCGGCCGCGCCGCCCCGGTCGCGGAGCTTCCGGTAACAGGCGGCAAGCGAGTCGCGGAGACCGTACTCCTGCTCGTGTATGTGTGCCGCAAAGCGTAGCTCAGCCGGTCCCCATGCCAAAAACAACCGCTCTGCCCGAGCCCCCCCGCCGCAGGCGACGCCTGCGCGCGCAAGGGCGGCGGCGCCGATGGGCGGATCCAGCGCCACGACGTGCGCGAAACCTGCGCTCAGGAGGGGTTCGCGCGCCAGCGCGGCGTGAGCTGCCAGGGAGAAGCCGCCGAGGCGCGGAGCGAGGTGTCGCAGGCGCGCCGGCGCGTCAGCCACGAGCACGAGCACCGGCTCGCCGCTGGCGACAAGCCGCGTGATCAGTGAGGCGATCCCGCGGTCGCGGTGGTCGATCTCGATGCGCGAGCCCGCGCCCGCCGGCATCTGCGTCGCCTCCGGCGCGCGGCCGAACTCGGCGAGCGCCCGGCGCAGAAAGTCGGCGTCCTCGCCGAGCAACTTGATCGCCGGCGGGTCGCAGGCAGCGGCGGTGCGCAGCAGCAGCCGCGGTGCGACGACGCCCTGCCACTCGTCGCGCTCGAGCGTGAACGTCGCGTCGACGGGGGCGCCCAGCTCGACCCCGACCCGCGGGCCGCAGCCGAAGCGCACGGCGCGCGCGCGCCCGGCGCCGGAGTTGACGGTGAAGCGCGCATGGTCCTCGCGGCGCTCGCCGCCGAAGCCGACCGCATCGCTGAAGGTCGCGGCCGGCAGGAGCAGCGAGACGCCAGGATTGCCCGCCCCGAACGGGGCAAGGCGCGCCAGTTCCTCGGCGAGCGCGAGCCCGATCTCCTCGCCCGACGTGATCGCATCGACGTGTTCGGTGACGATCAGATCCCCCGGTGTGAGCACGGCCCGGGCGTGCGCGACGAACGCCTCGCGGAAGGCGTCGACGCGGTCGCACTCGATCGTGAGCCCCGCCGCGGCGCGGTGGCCGCCGTAGCGCACGAGATGGTCCGCGCCGGCGGCGAGCGCGCCCAAAAGATCAAACGACGGGATCGACCGTCCGGAGCCGGCGCCGAGGCCGTCGGGCTGCTCGGGCAGCGCGATCAGCACGGCGGGGCGATGGTGTCGCTCGGCGACGCGTGCTGCGACGATCCCGATCACCCCGGGGTGCCAGCCCGGCGCCGCCAGGACGTAGGCCGCGGCGTCGGGGTCGTCGGCTGCGAGCGCCTCCGCCTCGAAGCGGATCCTCGTCTCGATCGCCCGCCGTTCGGCGTTGCAGTGATCGAGCTCATCGGCCAGCTCCACCGCGCGTTCCTCGTCGTCGGTCAGCAGCAGCTCGAGCGCGGCGTCGGCGCGATAGAGGCGACCGGCGGCGTTGATTCGTGGTGCGAGGCGAAACGCGAGCGAGCGCTCGTCGAGCCCCAGCGGCGCGACGCGCGCGACACTCATCAGCGCCCGAAGCCCGGGTCGTCCGGTGCTCGCCAGGGCTCGCAGGCCGGCGCGCACGAGGCGCCGGTTCTCGCCGCGCAGCGCGACCACGTCGGCCATCGTCGCGATCGCGACCAGCTCGAGGTCGGACTCGCGTTCGCCGGCGTCCAGGCCGGCGCGCTCGCGCAGTGCCTGCGCGACCTTCGCCGCAACCGCCGTCGCGCAGAGCTCCGCGCAGGGATAGCCGCAGAGCGCCGGGTGGATGACGGGGGCGTCCGGCAGCACGCCGTCGGCGCGCGGGCTGTGGTGGTCGGTCACCAGCACATCCAGGCCGCCGGCGCGGGCGGCCGCGACCTCGGCCACGGCCGTGATCGCGCAGTCGGTCGTGACCAGCAGCCCGGTTCCACGCTCGATCAGCGCCGCAACGGTGCCGGCCGAGAGCCCGTAGCCCTCGGCCTGGCGGTCGGGCAGGTGCCAGTCGACGTCGGCTCCAAGTTCGCGCAGGACGGCGATGAGGATCGCGGTCGAGCAGACTCCGTCGCAGTCGTAGTCGCCGTGAACGGTGATCGTGGACCGCCGCTCGATGTGGCTGAGTACAAGATCGACGGCCGCGGCCATCCCGCGAAAGGCGCCGGGGCGATGTTCCTCGGAGGCGGCGAGGAACACCGCCGCCGCAACCGGGTCCCCGAGACCTCGGCGCGCGAGCACCTGCGCGAGCACGCCGCTGCAGCCGAGCTCGCGCTCCAGCGTCTCGATCGTCTCGAGCGCGACCGTGGGGATGTCGAGGAAGACCGTGGGTTCGGGCGATTTGGCCATCGCCGACGAGCCTACGCGGCGGTTGCGACGGAACGCCGTCGGCGGGCGACCCTCGGGGCCCCACGTGCCCCCGCCAAGCCACACGGAGGCGCGACCCCTTGGCAGAGCGGTGCGCGAAGCGCACCGCTCCTTTCAGCCCCCGAACGGGGTGTTCGCGATCCGCTGCGCGCCGCGTTCGCGGGCTGCGCCGATGGCATAGACGACGGCCATGCCGGCGAGGGCGCCGGGGATCGCGTAGAGAACGGTGGCGAGGTGGGTGGCGTGGCGTGCGGGGATCGCGACGCCGTGCAGCGCGAGACTGATCACGATGCCGGTCAGGATCGCTCCGGCGATCGAGGCGAGGAAGGCGCCGACGATCCCGCCCCAGAAGCGGTCGGGCAGCCAGATCGTGTAATGCCAGAGCGCGAGACCCATGATGACCCAGGCGAGCATGCCCATCAGCGTGGCCTCCCCCGGCGACGGTTGCGTGACTTCGACGCGCCCCGCCGGCGTGCCGCGGCGTCGTCGGCGGGCATCACGACATCCTCGGGGCGCGCGTCGGCGGTCGGATCGCGCACGGGCTCCGGCCGCGCCTCGGGCCGGGTCTCGGGGATCACCTGGGCCGTGGGCCGCGCCGCGGGCTCCGCGTGCAGGTCGCGCACCAGCTCGCGGAACTCGCCGGCCTTGACGTCCGGGCGCGGCGGCTCGGTCAGGCGCCGGCGCGGACGGCGGCCGCTCGCGTCGACGTCGACCTCGCGCGCGGCCGCGCCGACCGTCGCGTAGGCCGGCACGACGCCGCCGTTCTCGGCCGCGATCCGCGCCCGCCGGCGACGGTACACGGGCTCGCGCTCCTTCCAGTGCGTCAGCACCGGCGAGGCGATGAAGATCGACGAGTACGCACCCGAGGCCACGCCGACCAGCAGCGCGAAGGCGAAATCCTTCAGCGTCGAGCCGCCGAAGAACAGCAGCGCCAGGATCGGCAGCAGCGTGCACAGGCTCGTCGCCAGCGAGCGCGTCAGCACCTCCGACATCGAGCGATTGACGATCTGCGAGAACGCGGCGTTCTGCATCTTCGCGACGTTCTCGCGCACCCGGTCGAACACGATGATCGTGTCGTACATGGAGTAACCCAAGATCGTCAGCAGGGCCGCCACCGTGTCGGCCGTCACCTGCCTCCCGGTGAGCGCGTACACGCCGGCCGTGATCAACAGGTCATGCATCAGCGCGATCATCACCGGCACCGCGTATTTCCACTGGAAACGCAACGCGATGTAGGCCGCGATCGCGAGCAGCGCCGCGACGATCGCGACCGCCGCGCTGTCGGCGACCGTCTTGCCGAAACTCGGCCCGACGGTGTTCTCGCTGAAGGACGTGATGCCGTAGCGCGCGTTCAGCAGGCCGTAGACCGTGCTCGTCGACGATCCCGCGCTGCCGAGCTGCGCCACCGTCAGCGTCTTGGTCGCGATCTGGAAGTTGTAGGTGGGCTTCTTGGTCTTTCCCGGGGGTGACACCTGCTGCACGACGGGCAGCCCGATCGAGGCGCCCGCGCTCTTCAGGTGCAGCGACTGCACCGCCTTGGACACATCGCTCACGCTCGCCGGGTGGGCCAACCCGACCTCGACCTGGCTGCCGGAGACGAAGTCGATGCCGAAGTTCACGCCGCGAGCGCCGATCGCGATCGCGCCGATCAGCAGGATCGTCCCCGAGAGGCTGAAGAACCACTTCGACTTGCCCATGAAGTCGAACGTCCACCGCCGCCGGCGTTCGCTCACCCCGAGCGCGCTCGGCGCCCGGATGAACCGCGTGTGCCCCATCGTCGAGAGGATCGCCCGCGTCGCCGCCACGGCCGTGAACAGCGAGACCAGCACGCCCATGCCGAGCGTCAGCGCGAAGCCCTGCACATCGGACTGGGAGAGGATGAAGAGGATGAACGCCGCCATGAAGGTGACGACGTTCGCGTCGATGATCGCGCTGAAGCCGCGGCGGTAGCCGGCGGTGATCGCGTTCAACGGCGAGCGCCCGGCGCGCGACTCCTCCTTGACGCGTTCGAAGATCACCACGTTCGCATCCGCCGCCACGCCGATCGTCAGGATCAGCCCCGCGATGCCCGGCAGCGTCAGCGTGACCGGGACCAGCTTGATCAGCGCGTAGAGATACAGCGAGTAGATCGCCAGCGCGCTGACCGCGATCACACCCAGGACGCGATAGAAGACGAGCAGGAACAGGGCGACCAGCGCCAACCCGACCAGGCCGGCTATCAGCCCCTGGTTGAGCGCCTGGTGGCCGAGCGTCGGGGTGATCAGCTCCGAGGAGATCTCGTCGAGCTTGACCGGCAGGGCACCGCTCGCCATCACGTTGGCGAGCGTGTTCGCGGTGGCGTAGGTGAAGCCGCCCGTGATCTCCGAGCCGTTGGATGCGTCGATGCCGAACGGGTACTGGCTGAAGTTGATCGACGGGACCGTCACCAGCGCGCCGTCGAGCGTGACCGCGAAGTGCTGCAGGTTCGGGTTGGCGAGCGAGACCGAGTTGTTCTTGCCGCGATTCGCGAGCACCGCCGTCACGTTCGTGAAGACGCTCGCCCCGTTGCCCTTGAAGCCGAAACTGACGGCGATCCCCTGCGTCGGGTCGGTGGTGACCTGCGGGCTGGAGACGTCCGAACCCGTCAGCTTCACGTTGTCCGCGAGCACGTAGTAGTCGTTTGGCACGAGCACCTCGGGCGCGCTCGTGGCCTGCACGAGCACGGTCCCCGGCTGCACCACGACGAGCCGCGCGCCGGCCGGCAGCTTGACGTGCTTCTGTACGAGGTCGGCGTCCAGCAGCGCCTTGGTCGGCTCCGGCCCGTTGGGCGCGTAGACCGTCTGGGTCTTCGCGTCGACGTAGTAATAGACGGGCACGGGCGAGGATTCGATCGCGAAGCAGCGCGTCTTCTTCGCGCGCAGCGCCGGCGTGCAGGTCGGCACCGCGGGCTCCTTGGACGCGCGGATCACGGCGGCGTAGTAGGTGATCCCGCACGCGGGCCCGCCGGGGGCCTCGGTCGTGCCGTCGCAGGTCACGGACGGGTCGTTGGGGCCGGCGACCTTGCCACTTGGGCCGATCACGCTGTCCTCCCAGTCGTAGAAGAACAGCTGGCCGGCCACGCCGACGACCTTCGCCGCCTGCGCCGTGTTCTGGACGTCGGGGAGGTCGACGGTGATCTCGTCGCCGCCGTAGGCGGTGATCGACACGCCGCTC
Source organism: Solirubrobacteraceae bacterium (assembly GCA_049522915.1). Taxonomy (GTDB): domain Bacteria; phylum Actinomycetota; class Thermoleophilia; order Solirubrobacterales; family Solirubrobacteraceae; genus Palsa-513. The sequence goes on from JBEKNK010000001.1 coordinate 28,507, forward strand.
ACGCCGAGTGTGTCGCTGCGCGAGCGCATCACGTTGATCGCGTCGCCCAGCTGCGTCGAGTTGACCGGCTTGCCCGACGTCGTGCGCGCGTCGTAGATCAGCTGGGTGCCGCCCTTCAGGTCGAGCCCGAGGCGGGTCTTCGACGCCTTGACGACGCCGGGGATGCCGACCACGATCACCAGCGACGCCAGCACGAGCGCCGCGACGACGGCGAGCACGAAGGCGTGGCGGAAGCGTTCGCTCATCGGGGCATCATCGGCCGCTCAGCGGGACGGCGTGAGCACGAGCAGCAGCCCGCCGTCGTCGTCATACGCAGGGAAGAGATCCGCGGTCGCCGAGGCGGAGAGATCGGAGTCGGTGCGCAGCGTCGCCGGCTTTCCGAGTGCTCTGACGCCCCACTCGAGCACGGTGCTGACGTGGTCGATGCCGTTCTCGAAGCTCAGGCCGAGCGCCTGCGTCAGCGGCTGGCCGACGACCTCCTCCTCCTCGTAGCCGGTCAGCTCGAAGGAGCCGCGGCCGCAGCCGATCACCCGGCCCTCGCGGTCGGCGACGAAGAACGCCGCGTCGGGGGCGGGGTAATAGTCGTCAAGCAGCTCGAAGAGGAACGAGAAGCCGCAGTTCGAGCAGCCCCGGTCCTCCCGGCGAAACGCCTCGTAGCGGTCGGACGCGAGCGAGCGCTCGCCGCAGTTGGGACAGATGAACGGGTGCGCCATGGACTGTTGACAGCCTACAGGCGCGGCAGCGGTGAGCGGTCCGGGGTCCCCGCGCTCCCGCGCGGGCGAGGCGGGCCCGCCCGCGCGGGGCCGATGCACCCGCGCGCTCAAAACAGTGCCGGCGCTGCGCTGGGAAGCTCGAGGTCCAGGTGCGCGTAGGCGTGCTCGGTCGCGATCCGTCCTCGCGCGGTCCGCTTGAGCATGCCGAGCTGCAGCAGGTAGGGCTCGTAGACGTCCTCGATCGTGTCGCGCTCCTCCCCGACCGCCACCGACAGCGTGGAGAGCCCGACCGGCCCGCCGGCGAACTTCTCGCAGATCGCGCGAAGGATCGCGCGGTCGAGCCGGTCCAGCCCGAGCTCGTCGACCTCCATCAGGCCGAGCGCCGCGTGGGCGACGCTCGCCGTCACGGTGCCGGCGCCGCGCACCTCGGCGTAGTCGCGGGTCCGTTTGAGCAGGCGGTTGGCGACGCGCGGCGTGCCCCGGCTGCGGCTGGCAATGGCGTGGGCGCCGCCCTCGTCGAGTGAGACCTCCAGGATCGCCGCGGCGCGCACGACGATCGCCGCAAGCTCGTCGGTCGAGTAGGGCTCCAGGCGCGCCGGGATGCCGAAGCGGTCGCGCAGCGGCGTGGTCAGCAGCCCGGCCCGGGTCGTCGCGCCGATCAGCGTGAACGGCGGCAGCTCGAGCGTGACGACGCGCGCGCCGGCGCCCGCCCCGACGGTGATCGGCAGCCGGCGGTCCTCCATCGCCGGGTAGAAGGTTTCCTCGAGCGCCCGCGGCAGGCGGTGGATCTCATCGACGAAGAAGACGCTGCGCGGCTCGAGCGAGGTCAGAAACGACGCGATGTCCCCCTTTCGCTCGAGCGCCGGTCCGGCGGTCGCGACGAACGCCACGCCCAACTCCGCCGCCACGATCTGCGCGAGCGACGTCTTGCCGAGCCCGGGCGGGCCGGCGAGCAGCACGTGGTCGAGCGCCTCCCCGCGCGCCCTGGCCGCCTCGATCGCGACCGACAGCTGCTCCTTCAGCTGCGACTGCCCGACGAACTCATCAAGGCGCCGCGGGCGCAGCGTGCGCTCGAATTCGTCCTCCGGCGCCAGGTAGGGCGTCTGGATGCGTTCGGGTCCGCTCACCGCTGCGCCGCTCCACGACGCGTCGCCCGCAGCGCGTCCGCCAGCAGCTCCTCGGCGCTCTCCCCATCGGCCTGGGCGAGCAGCGCCTCGGTCTCGCCCGCCGTGAAGCCGAGCTCCAGCAGTCCCTCGCGCGCGAGCTCGCGCGGCGCGTCCTCCGCGCCGGCGCGCCGCAGCACGATGCCCTCGCCGATCGCCGCGCCGACCTTCTCGCGCAACTCGACGATGATCCGCTCGGCGGTTCGCTTGCCGACCCCCGGGACGGATTGGAAGAAGCGGGCGTCGCCCGCGGCGATCGCGCCGAGCACGGCGCTCAGCGGCCCGGCGCCGAGCACCGCGAGGGCGAGCTTCGGTCCGACCGCCTGCACGCCGAGCAGGGCGAGGAAGAGGTCGCGCTCGGGGGCGGCCGCGAAGCCGACCAGCACGAGCGCGTCGTCGCGGACGATCAGGTGGGTGTGCAGCGTGGCCTCGGCGCCGAGCGGGCCAAGCGCGCCCAGCGTCTGCGTGGAGACCGCGAGGCGGTAGCCGACGCCGCCGCACATCACCGTCACATGGTCGCCCTCGCGCTCCACCAGCTCGCCGCGGATCATCGCGATCATCGCGCGGCCGCCGCCTCGATCGATTGCGCGAGCGGCGCGTGGTTGGCGTGGCAGATCGCGACCGCCAGGGCGTCGCTGCAATGGTCGGCGAAGGGAACCTCCGGCAGCGACAGCAGCGCCGCGACCATCCGTGCCACCTGGTCCTTCGGCGCCCGCCCGTTCCCGCAGACCGCGCCCTTGACCTGCTGGGGGGTGTAGGAGAAGCATTCGACGCGCTGCTGCCCGGCGCACAGCAGGGCGACGCCGCGCGCCTGCCCGACCGCGAACGCGGTGCGCACGTTCTGCCCGAAGTAGAGCGCCTCGAGCGCGACGGCGGTCGGCGCGTGCTCCTCGAGCAGCGCGCTCAACGCCTCGTGCAGCTGACCAAGGCGCCGCTCGGCGCTGAGCGTGGGCGCCGTCGCAACGACACCGCCGTCGAGCGCGACGAGCCGCCCGTCGCGGCGCGCGACGACGCCGTAACCGGTGTTCGCGAGCCCCGGGTCGATTCCAAGCACGATCATCGCTCCGGCCTGATTCTCCGCGCAGGACCGGACGCCTGCCTGGCGCGACGACCCCAGTGGGCCGTCCAGGCACGTTCGCCCCGAAATGGCGGATCCCGGATGCCGCCTGGCAGCGTCCTCAGTCGCAGCAAGGCAACCAGCCTTGCTCGCTCCCTGCGTCCTCGCCAGTCGACCCCGGGACCTCGCCACAAGCTCCGTTGCAGGCCCAACGTGCCTGGACGACCCTCCGCCTACCCGACGACCTTCTCGAGGATCTCCTCGGACACTTCGAAGTTGGCGTGGACCGCGCCGACGTCGTCGTTGTCCTCGAGCGCCTCGATCAGCTTGAACAGTCTCAGCGCACTGTGTTCGTCGAGCTCGACGCGCGTGCTCGGCCGCTGGATCACCTCGGCGCTCTCGATCTCGATCCCCGCAGCCTCGATCGCGGCACGCACGGCCGAGAGGTCGCTCGGCGCGGTGATCACCTCGAGCGAGTCCTCGTCGGCCACGATGTCCTCGGCTCCCGCCTCGACGGCGACCAGCAGGTCGTCCTCGCCGTAGCGTGCGCCGTCCACGATCACGACGCCCCGCTTCTCGAACAGGTAGGAGACGCTGCCCGGCTCGCCGAGGTTGCCGCCGTTCTTTGAGAGCAGGTGTCGCACGTCGGCGCCCGTGCGGTTGCGGTTCTCGGTGTAGGCCTCGATCAGCAGCGCCACGCCGCCGGGGCCGTAGCCCTCGTAGAGGACCGTCTCGATCGCCTCGGCGTCGGCGCCCGCGCCGGTGCCCTTGGCGATCGCGCGCTCGATGTTGTCCTTGGGCATCGACGCGTCCTTGGCCTTCTGGACCGCGTTGTAGAGCGCCGCGTTCGCGTCCACGTCCCCGCCGCCCTCACGCGCGGCGGTCGTGATCGCGCGCGCGAGCTTCGTGAAGGCGGCACCGCGGCGGGCGTCGACGATCGCCTTCTTGTGCTTGATCCCCGCCCATTTGGAATGTCCGGACATGCACGGATTCTACGAGGGCGAGGAGTCGGCCACGTTGGCGGCGCCCACGCCCGTGCGCGGCCAGCTCACCGCATAGCATGCGCGCAGGTGGCGCTCGACCCCGACATCTTCAAGGCCTACGACATCCGCGGCCTCTACGGATCCCAGATCGACGGCGAGGCCGCCGAGCAGATCGGCCGCGCGTTCGCGCGCGTCCTCGGCGGCCTGGCCGGCAAACCGACGAACGAGCTGCGCGTCGCGCTCGGGCACGACATGCGCCTGACCGCGCCCGAGCTGCACGCCCGCTACCGCGGCGGCCTGATCGCCGAGGGCGCCCACGTGCTGGACGCCGGCCAGGTCGCGACCGAGGTCGTCTACTTCCTGATCGGCTCGATGGAGCTCGACGGCGGCCTGATCTGCACCGCCTCGCACAACCCGAAGGCCTACACGGGCGCGAAGCTGATCCGCGAGGGCGCGATGGCGCTGTCGGGCGAAACCGGCATCGACGACGTCCGCGACCTGATCGCGGCGGGCCTGCCCGACCCCCCGGGCGGTGGTCGCGCCGAGACCGTGGAGTGGGGTGAGCGCTTCCGCGCCGACGTGACGGCGTTCGTTGACCCAGCCGCCGTAGGCGGCCTGAAAGTCGTTCTTGACGGCGGCAACGGCATGGCGGGACCGACGATCGGGCCGATCCTCGAGCGGATGGATCTGCAGCTGGTCCCGACCTACTGGACGCCCGACGGCAACTTCCCCGGCCACGAGCCCAACCCGCTGCTGCCGGAGAACCGTGAGCTGGTGATCGCCGCGGTGCGCGACAGCGGCGCCGATCTGGGCATCGCCTTCGACGGCGACGCCGACCGCTGCTTCTTCATCGACGAGACGGGCGAGTTCATCGCCGGGGACTTCATCACCGCGCTGCTCGCCGGCTCGCTGCTGCGCACCCACCCGGGGGCCGCGATCCTCTACGACCTGCGCGCCAGCCGCGCGGTCGCCGACACCGTGACGGCGGCGGGCGGGCACGCCTTCCGCAACCGCGTCGGCCACGCCTTCTTCAAGCGGCGGATGCGCGAGGAGGGCTCGCTGTTCGGCGGCGAGGTCTCCGGCCACTACTACTTCCACGACTTCTACTGCGCCGACTCCGGCACGATCCCGGCGCTGCTGATGCTCGAGCTGCGCTCGCGCGAGGGCCGTCCGCTGTCGCAGCTGCTGGCGCCCTTTCGCGAGCGCTACTTCATCTCCGGCGAGATCAACAGCGAGGTCGCCGACCCGGCCGCGAAGCTCGCGGAGATCAGCGAGCGCTACGCCGACGCGCGCCAGGACACGCTCGACGGGATCTCGATCGACTACGACGACTGGCACTTCAACGTGCGGATGTCCAACACCGAGCCGCTGCTGCGCCTGTGCCTGGAGTCACTCCTGTCCCCGCAGGACATGGAGCGCCGGCGCGACGAGGTGCTGGCGCTGATCCGGAGCTGATTGCCTTTTAGGCGACCGCTATAGCGGTCGATCGTCGACACGGTCGAGTTCGGCGAGGTGCTCGAGGTTCGCGAGATCGCTGTCCAGCGCGCTTGGCTCAGTCTCGAACCAGGCGTCGAGGATCTCGCCGAGCACGCCCTCACCGACCGCGCGCAGGCTCAGCGCCAGCACGTTGGCGTCGTTCCAGCGCCGTGCCCCGGCGGCCGTGACCGCGTCGGCGCAGAGCGCCGCCCGCACGCCGGCGACCTTGTTCGCGGCGATCGCCGCGCCCGTGCCGGTCCAGCAGCAGACGATCGCCTGCTCGGCCCGGCCGGCCGCCACGTCGCGCGCCGCGGCGACCGATCCGAACGCCCAGTCGGGGCGCTCACCCTGCGCCAGCGCGCCGTGGGCGATCGCGACGTGCCCGCGCTCGGTCAGCTCCTCGAGCAGGAACTGCGCGAGCGCCGAGCGCTCGTCCGCGGCGACCGCGATCCGCACCGGCGAAGTATCACAGCTGCTCCAGCAGCCAGCGATGCAGGCGGCGCTCGCCCGCCAGCTCGGGATGGAAGGCGACCGCGAGGATCCGCTGCGCGCGCACGGCGACGGCGTGCCCCTCGACGCTCGCCAGCACCTCGACGCCCGGCCCATGCTCGGCCACCCACGGGGCGCGGATGAAGACGGCGCGAAAGGGCTCCCCGAAGCCCGCCAGCGTGACCTCGCCCTCGAAGCTGCGCACCTGGCGCCCGAAGGCGTTTCGCTCGCAGCGCATGTCGAGTGAGCCGAGATGCTCGCGGTCGAGCATGATCATCCCGGCGCAGGTGGCGAGCACGGGCACGCGCGCGCAGAGCTCGACAAGCGGCGCCCGCAGCCGCTCGCGCTCGATCCCGAGCGTCATCGTCGTCGACTCCCCGCCCGGCAGCACGAGCGCGTCCAGACCCTCGAGGTCGCCCGCCACGCGGACCTCGCGCACGCCCGCGCCGAGCTCGCGCAGGATCGCGCCGTGCGCCTCGAAGTCGCCCTGGAGGGCGAGCACGCCGACCTCGCCGGCCACGGCGGCGTCCTACCAGCCGCGCTGGGAGAGCAGCTGCTCGTCGGGCAGCTTGCGCGACTCGATGCTGGTCATCGCGCCGCCGAGGCCCTCGGACGCCGCGGCGACCCGTTCGGCGTCGGCGAAGTTCGTCGTCGCGTCGACGATCGCAGCCGCGCGCGCCGCCGGGTCCTCGGACTTGAAGATCCCCGATCCGACGAACACCCCCTCGGCCCCGAGCTGCATCACCAGCGACGCGTCGGCGGGCGTGGCGATACCGCCGGCGCAGAACATGACGACCGGCAGGCGTCCCGCGGCGGCCACCGCGCGCACCAGCTCGAGCGGCGCCGACAGGTCCTTCGCGGCGCTCGGCAGCTCCTCCTCGCGCAACCCCCGCAGACGGCGGATCTCGCCGCCGATCGAGCGCAGGTGACGGACCGCCTCGACGATGTCGCCCGTACCGGCCTCGCCCTTGGAGCGGATCATCGCCGCGCCCTCGGCGATGCGTCGCAGCGCCTCCCCGAGGTTCGTGGCGCCGCAGACGAAGGGCACGCGGAAGCGCGACTTGTCGATGTGGTTGGCCTCGTCGGCGGGCGTCAGGACCTCGGACTCGTCGATGTAGTCGACCTCGAGCGCCTGCAGCACCTGCGCCTCGGCGAAGTGGCCGATGCGGGCCTTCGCCATCACCGGGATCGAGACCGACTGCTGGATCGCGCGGATCATCGCGGGGTCGGACATCCGCGCGACGCCGCCGTCGCGGCGGATGTCGGAGGGCACGCGCTCCAGCGCCATCACCGCGCAGGCGCCCGCCTCCTCGGCGATCCGCGCCTGCTCCGGCGTGACCACGTCCATGATCACGCCGCCCTTGAGCATCTCGGCCAAGCCGGCCTTGACGCGAAAAGTGGCCTCGTCATGCATCGCGATGAAGTCTACGCCGCGCCGCCCGCGGGGCGCAGGAATCCGGGGACGGCGAGCTACTTCAGCCGGAAGGCCTTGATGCGGTCGGCGTACTGCTCCTCATCGCGCGAGTAGACGCCGTAGGCGATCGCCTGCAGCATGCTCAGCAGCGCCGTGTGCGAGCGGACGTAGGCGGGGCTGTTGGAGGAGTAGTAGAGCTTGATCTGGGCGAGCTTGGCGACCTCTGAGAGCGTCGCGTCGGTGATCGCCATCGTCAGCGCCTTGCGGTGGCGCGCCAGCTTCATTGCGCGCACGACGAGTGCGTGCGGGCGCCCGGCCGAGAGCGCGATCACGAGCGTGTCGCTGTCGATTCGCCCGAGCCTGCTGAGGGCCTCCTGCGATGGGCTGGCGACCAGCTCGGCGCGCAGATCGAGCAGCATCAGCAGGTGGCGCAGGTAGCTCGCGAAGAACGCCATCTGGTCGGTCCCGGCGATGACGATGCGGTCCGCGGAGGCGATCGCGGCGATCGCTCGATCGACGGTCGCGCGGCTGGCCTTGCGCGCGCTCTCCTCGACGTTCGCGTAGTCGGCCGCGATCGAGGTCTCGAACTCCGTGCGCTCGATCGAGAAGAGCGGCGAGGAGGACTCCGCCTGCGCGCCGTGGGCGCGCTTGTATTCCTCCCGCGCGGCGCGCTGCAGCTCGGGGAAGCCCTCGAAGCCGAGCGCCTGGGAGAAGCGCACGACCGTGGAGCTCGAGGTGTTCGCCCGGCGGGCGAGTTCCTCGGCCGTCTGGAACGCGGCCTCGTCGAGGTGGTCGATGATGTACTGGGCGACGTCCTTCTGGGAGCGCGAGCACTCCTCGAAGCGCGACTGGATATAGCTCGAGAGCGTCTGCGGCTCCGGGCCCGGGACGGTCGCTGCGGCGGTCTCCCCTGCTGGTCTCTTCATCAGTGTCGTTGTCATTCGACGGTCCGTTTCCCACTTCCTCCAAAGGTGGACTTGATCCGTGGTCGTGACAACCACGTAACTACGCTTCGAGACGATGGTTCGCCGCGCCGGCCCACTCCCCTGCATGGAGACCACACGCTCGTCCCGGGCGGTGCGCCGATGAGGATCGCGATCGTCGGCGGCGGCGTCTCGGGCCTGGTCGCGGCGCAGGCGCTGCACGCCCGCCACGAGATCACGCTGTTCGAATCGGAGTCCCGCCTCGGCGGTCACACGAACACGGTCACGGTGGAGCGACCCAGCGGCACCTGGCATCTCGACACCGGCTTCATCGTGCTCAACGACCGCAACTACCCCCGGTTTCGCGAGCTGCTGGAGCGGGCCGGCGTCGCCGTCCAACCGACCCACATGGGTTTCTCGGTGTCCGGCGAGGACGAGGACTTCGAGTTCGCCGGCACGCCGCGCGGGGTGTTCTGCCAGCGAGCAAACATCGGCCGCAGGGCTTTCTGGCGGATGCTCGCCGACCTGCGGCGCTTCAACGCCGCGTTGCGCGAGATGCTGGCGCGGCCGGGCTCCGAAGAGCGCTCGCTCGCGCAGTTCGTCCGCGACGGCGGCTATTCGAACTGGTTCGTCGATCGCCTGATCGTGCCGCAGGCCTCCGCGGTCTGGTCGGCGGACCCGGCGGCGATGTGGAGCTTTCCGGTCGCCTTCCTCGCCGAGTTCTTCGCCAATCACGGCATGCTCGGCTTTCGCGACCGGCCGCGATGGCAGACGGTCGTCGGCGGATCGCGGCGCTACGTGGAGGCGCTGAGCAGGCCGTTCGCCGACCGCATCCGTCTGGCCTCGCCGGTCCAGTCGCTGGCGCGCGAGCGCGACGGCGTGACGCTGCGCCTGCACGGCGGCGCGCAGCGCGAGCGCTTCGACGAGGTGATCCTCGCCTGCCACGCAGATCAGGCGCTCGCACTCCTGGAGGACGCCTCGGCGCCCGAGCGCGAGATCCTCGCGTCGTTCCCCTACCTGGCCAACGAGGCGCTCCTGCACACCGACAGCTCGCTGCTGCCGCGTCGGGCCGCCGCGCGCCAGGCATGGAATTACCACCTCTTCGCGCGACCGCGGCCGCTCAGCACCGTCACCTACTACTGCAACCAGCTGCAGCGCCTGGACGCCCCGGAGGACTTCTGCGTGTCGCTGAACATGAGCGAGCGGATCGATCAGTCGAAGGTGATCGCCGGCTTCCGCTACGCGCACCCGGTCTTCACGCGCGCCGGCGTCGCGGCGCAGGCCCGCTGGGGCGAGATCTCGGGGGCCGGCCGGCGGACCCGCTACTGTGGGGCGTACTGGGGCTGGGGGTTCCACGAGGACGGCGTGGTCTCCGCGCTGCGAGCGGTGGAAGGACTGTGATGGCAGCGAGCTGCGTCTACGAGGGCTGGGTGCGTCACCGCCGGCTCGGAGCGATCGCCCACGAGCTGCGGGCAAAGCTCTTCATGCTCTATCTCGACCTCGGTGAGCTGCCCGAGCTGTTCGACTCCTTCGTGCTCGCCTCCGCCCGCGGGCGGGCGCTGGCCGAGTTCCGCCGCAGCGACCACCTCGGCGATCCCCACAGGCCGCTCGAGGAGGAGATCCGCGAGCTGGTGGCGGCGCGCACGGGCGAGCGCCCGGCGGGCCCGATCCGTCTGCTGACGAACCTTCGCTACCTCGGGCACTGCTTCAACCCGGTGAGCTTCTACTACTGCTTCGACGAGGGGGGCTCACGCGTGCAGACGATCGTCGCCGAGGTCACGAACACGCCGTGGGGTGAGCGGCACGCATACGTCCTTTCGCCCCCGGAGGGGCGTCCAGCCGCATCGGTTATGCGTGGACGCTTTGAAAAGGACTTCCATGTCTCCCCGTTCATGGGTATGGACCACACCTACGCGTGGCGCATGACCGAGCCCGGCGAGCAGCTGATCGTGCAGATCGACAGCGAGCGCGACGAGCAGATCGTGTTCGATGCGACGCTCTGCATGTCGCGCCGCGAGCTGACGCCTGCGCGTCTGCGGTTCCTGCTGGCCCGCCACCCGCTGCTGACGCTGCGGATCGTGGTCCAGATCTACGCCAACGGGCTGCGGCTGGCGCTGCGGGGCGCACGCTACTTTCCAAACCCGAGCGGGGCGCCGCTGCTGCGCCGCCCCGCTCGCGCACACGCTCGCGCCTCGCGTGAGGGGGCGTCGCGTTGAGGATCGCGCCAAACGCGCGCGAATCCGGCCGCCGTCGATCAGGCCCACTTGCTGGGTTTTTTGTTGCAGTTTGGAGGAGACCTCGTACATCCGTCGACGCTGGTTACAATCCTCCCCGGATGGCACCAGGCGCGGGGCAGGGATCGAGAGGGCGCTGGATCGCGGTGGGTGCGGTCGCGATGGCGCTCCTGGCCGTCCCTGCAGCCGCCACCGCCAGCCCCGTCAAGACCAGCCAGGCCCACGCCGCGTCGAGGACCGCGACGAGCATCCTGCACACGAAGGTTCCCGCGAAGGGCAAGTACCTCGTGATCGTGTGGGTGCGCTCGCGCGGCAAGCACTCGCGACTGGTCGAGGTCTACCTGCAGGGCCAGAAGGCGCGATCGGTTGTCGCCAACCCGTGGTGGGGCGCGGCCGTCTACTACACGCTCAACCTCTCGCCGACCGTCCTTGTGGTCCGCACCGTCAACGCCCCGCCGGCCGTGGCGATCCGCACGACCCTGACTCTGCGCCAGGCCGCGACCGGCAGCGCGCCGAAGACGCCGACGAGCTCCAACAGCGCGCCGCCGTCCACGACGTCAACGACGTCGCCGACCACGACCACCACCACGACCACCACCACGCCTCCCGGCGGGAGCACGCCCCCCGTTTCGAGCGGCGCCTACACGGTCAACGTCTTCACCGACGACTTCGTGACGGACTACACGGCGGGCGGCAGTGCCCCCAACCAGCTCCCGAATCCCAAGTACTGGAACCTCGACAACTGGGGTGGCTGCGGCAGCAACGCGACGCCCAACACGGTCGGCGACACCCTCTCGACGAACAACACCGACGATGCCGGCGAGACCGGCTACGACGTGGACGGGTTCAATCCCGACCAGAGCGCGTACCTGACGCCCAACGGTCTCGCGATCACCGCCGTCCGCAACCCGGCTGTGGCCGCCAACTCGCTGGCCGACAACACCTACATCTCGGCCCAGGTGGACAGCTCGGGACCGTCCGGCTTCTCCGCCCAGTACGGCGAGGTCGAGGCGAGCATCGACATGCCGTCGGCGCAGGGCCTCTGCCCAGGCTTCTGGATGCTCGGCGACAACAACATCGCGGGGTCCAACATCCCGGGCGAGATCGACGTCGTCGAGGCGCCGACGTTCGGTGACGGACCGGGCAGCTCGTCGGACTACTTCGACCTCCACGGCACATCGGTCGACGGCACGACACAGCAGTTCCAGGCCGAGATTCCGCAGGTCACTCCCGGCTTCCACACCTACGCGATCGTCTGGACCCCGACCTCGATGACCTGGGAGATCGACGGCGTCGCCTACGCCTACGCCGATCAGGCTGCGCTCGTAGCCGGCGCGTCCTGGGCCCCTGACTACTCCTACGGCAAGTTCCACCTGATTCTCGACCTGGCGGTCGGTGGCTGGTCCTGCGACTTCGGCGAGTGCGAGCCGAGCACCGCCCCTGCTCCCAGCTACACGATGTATGTGCAGTGGGTGAAGTGGCTACAGCTGCCGTCGTAGTGATGATCGCCGGCACAAGCGGCGTTTCAGGCCCAGGTTTCTGGAAGACCCGCTAGCCCACTGAACCGCCGGCGGCCGGCCTGCGTAACAGACATTGTGAGCGAGCGCATCGATCCGGCGGTGATTGCGCGTAGGGCCGTCGCGCGGCGGCCGCGACGGGCCCCAGCCGCCGCGGGCGCCATGGTCGTGGGCGCGCTCTCGCGGTTGGTGGTGCGGGCGCTGCTTCGGCGCACGCGGCACGGCACGCTGACGATCCTCGAGGACGGACAGAGCCAGACCTTCGGGCCGGCGGACGCCGCCGGCCCGGCAGTCCTCGTGCTCGTCCACGACCGCCGCTTCTACCGCTCGCTGCTGCGAGGCTCACTCGGGGTCAGCGAGGCCTACACCGAAAGCTGGTTCGACTGCGCCGATCTGCCTGAGCTGGCTCGCCTCGCGGCGCTCAACATGCCGGCGCTCGACCGCTGGCGTCGCGCGGTCCGCCCGCTGGTCGCCGGCCCCCAGTCGGCGCTCAGCTGGTGCGCGCGAAACACCCCAAAACGCTCACGCCGGCGAGTCGCCGCGCATTACGACATCGGCAACGACCTCTTCAGTCTGATGCTCGACGAGACGATGACCTATTCGTGCGCCATCTTCGAAGAGCCCGCGAGCTCGCTGCACCAGGCACAGCTCGCCAAGCTCGACCGCATCTGCCGCAAGCTGGAGCTGCGGCCCCAGGATCACGTGCTCGAGATCGGGAGCGGCTGGGGCGGCTTCGCGATCCACGCCGCATCGCACTATGGCTGTCGCGTCACGACGACGACGCTCTCGGGGGAGCAGCGCCGGCTGGCGCAGGAGCGCATCGCGGCCGCGGGCCTGGACGATCGCGTGACCGTACTGCTGCAGGACTACCGCGATCTGGAGGGCACGTTCGACAAGCTCGTTTCGATCGAGATGATCGAGGCGGTCGGGTGGCAGTACTTCGACACCTTCTTCGAGCGCTGCGCGGCCCTGCTGGCGCCCGACGGCGCGATGCTGCTGCAGGCCATAACGATCGACGAACGCGCCTACAACGTCGAGAAGTCCAAGCGAAGCTTCGCCAATACACACGTCTTCCCCGGCGGCTGCCTGCCGTCGCTCGGCGCCATCTCGCGCTCGGTGGCGCGCGTCACCGACATGCGCCCGATCCAGCTCGAGGACATCACGACGCACTACGTGCGCACGCTGCGGTGCTGGCGCGAGAACTTCCTCGCGCAGCTCGAACGGGTGCGCTCGCTCGGCTACGACGGCCGCTTCGCGCGGATGTGGGAGCTCTATCTCGCCTACTGCGAGGGTGGCTTCCGCGGCGGGCGGATCGGCAACGTGCAGCTGCTGCTGGCCAAACCGCAGTTCTCCCCGGCGAGCGGCGAGTCCGCCGGGGCGGGCGCCGGCGCCGGAGTCCCCTAGCCACGGCCGCCAGCCCACGTGCAGCCGCCGAGCCCGACCTCGGCGCGTGCGACACTGAAGGGGTGATCTGGATGCTCGGCGGGCTCCACGGGAGGGTCCGGGGCGCGGTCCGCCGGCTCGCGAAGGCGATTCCCCGGGACCGGGGCCGGTGATGAGGATCGCCGGCCGGCCCATGCCGGCGCAGCGGATGGCCGCGGTCGTATCGTTCGTGGCGATGTGTGTCGCCGCGGCGGCGCTCGCCCCGGCGGCTCGCAGCGCGACCGCGACAACCACGTCGGTGGTCGTGATCGAGCGGGTGGCGAAGCCCGGCACCTACGCCGTGGTCCTGGACGTGACGGCTCCGATCGCCGCCGAGACGGTCAGCGTGTTCGTCGCCGGCGAGGCGGACAACGACATCTCGCTCTCCGCCGGGACCGGCATCATCCTCGCGTTCGAGCCGCGCGTGCGCGGGCGCAGGTTCAGGGTGCGAACGGTGAGCACCGGCGCGCCGGCCACCTTCAGCGTCGCGAGCTCGCTGCAGAGGAAGCAGAAGCTCGATCCACGGGTGTTCGAAAGCGGCTCGGGCAGCGAAACCCCGAACGGCATCCCCACCGGTCCCACGGGTCCCACCGGGGCGACCGGCGCGACCGGGGCGACCGGCGCCGCCGCGGAGACGATCGTCAACCCGAAGACCGGACCCTACAACCGCCTCGTCTGGGCGGATGAGTTCAACGGCCCCGCAGGGACTGCGCCGAACCCCAACAACTGGACCCCCGACGGCTACGGCGGCTGCGGCGGCGGCACGCTCTCGACGGACACGCTCAACACCGCCAACGCCGAGATCGACGGCCACGGGAACCTCGCGATCACCGCCGACGGCGGACCGAGCTACTACTCGGCCCAGCTCGACGGCGCCGGCCACCTCTCGTTCGAGTACGGCGAGATCGAGGCTCGAATCAGGATTCCCTCCGGAAGCGGCCTGTGCTCGGCGTTCTGGCTGCTGGGCGACTCCTCGGCCCCCGGCTCCTGCTGGCCGACGTGCGGCGAGATCGACGTGATGGAGGCCATCTCGCCCACGCCCGACACCCTCTACGCGACGCTCCACGGCCCCGTCACCGGGTCCGACAACTTCCAGCAGTGGCAGGGGCTGGTCGATTCGCCGACGCCGTTCAGCGACGGCTACCACACCTACGGACTGATCTGGCGGCCGAACCTGCTCACCTGGACCTTCGACGGGGTGCCCTACGCGGAGGCGACTCCGAACTCGCTGCCGCCCGGCGCCCAGTGGGTCTTCTCCGGCCACACCTTCCACATCATGCTCGACCTCGCCGTCGGCGGCTGGCCCGGAGCGCCCGCCGCCGGCGCGCCCTTCCCGCAGACGCTCGACGTCAACTGGGTCCGGCTCTATGGGTGAGCTTCGGCCCTTGGCCGAAGCTCATTGCGTTTTGTCGACACGGGGCGGTTCGGGCGGCCGGGCCACAGGGACCGCCTGACGCGCGGTTGTCGTTCAGCGGGCCGCGAGGCGAGCGCGGCAATGCTCGCGGTCGGTAACGTCGCCGTCGATGCGGGCGCAACAGCCTGACGGGCGGCCGCGGCTCAGCCAGCCGCGAGGCGAGCGTGGCGACGCGCGCGGCCGGGAACGCCGCCGGCGATGGGAGAACCGCCTGACGGGCGGCTGCGGTTCAGCCGGCCTCGCGGCGAGCGTGGCGATGCGCGCGGCCGGGAACGCCGCCGGCGATGGGAGAACCGCCTGACGGTAGGGTCCGGCTCAGCGGTCCGCGAGGCGAGCGCGGCGTGGGGCGGCGCGGACACCACCGTCGATGCCGAGAACTGCCCAACGGGCAGTTCTCCTATTCAGCGTGCGGCGACGCGGGCTTGGCGCAGACGGCCGAGCGGCGGGGCTTCGGCGGGCGCTTGCGGCGCGGCGGCGAGAGGCTGTGGCAGGTCGGAGCGCTCCATCCCCGCGGCCGCCTTGGCCAGCAGCTCGACGCGCATGCCGCGCGGCAAGCCGGGGACGGAAACCACCTCGGCGGTGACGATCTCGTCGCCCTCCTCGATGACCTCGTAGACGGCCTCGCTGCCCAGCAGCTCCTGGCGCAGGAAGAGCGGATGCTCGAGCATTATGAAGGGCATACCCGCATATCGGCGCTGAAAGCACCCGACCACAGCGTGCTCGACAGGCGTAGCGGAGACGGGCTCGTTTCTGGACGTTCGTCGTATGCGGACAGGCAGATACGGTCCCCCGCCGACACTGATTGAATGCGAGCGGCGCGCGGCTGCCCGCGCCCGCGCCGACCTATGGCCGTCGAACAGGACAAGAACGCGGCCATCCGCCGCCAGGTTGCCGTCGGCACCGCCGCCAACTACGCGGGTCGCCTGATCAATCTCGGCATCTGGTTCGTGCTGACGCCGATCATCTTCAGCCACCTGAAGTCGACGAACTACGGGCTGTGGGCGCTCGTCGCGTCCTTCGTCGCCTACGGCAGCCTGGCTGACCTCGGTATCGCGCAGGCGGTCACCAAGTATGTGGCTGAGTATCGCGCGCGCGGCGACAACGAGATGGCCACGCAGCTGATCTCGACCGCCCTGTGGCTCTACTGCGGCCTCGCCGTGCTCGTCGTCGCGCTGTCGGCCGTCATCGCGCCGTTCGTCCCGCATGTCCTGAAGGTGCCGGCCAACGAGCACGCGACGACGTCCTGGCTCGTGGTGATCACGGCCGTCGGCGTCGCGGTGCAGCTGCCGTCAAATTGCGCGATCGCGGTGCTGCGGGGCCTGAACCGCTACGACCTGATCAACGTGATCGGGACCCTCGCGATGCTGAATCTGGCGGGCGGCATCGTCGCGGTCCTGCTGCTCGGTGGCAAGGTGCTGCTGATCACCGGCATCGCCGTGCCCGTGACGCTGCTGTGGCTCGCCCCGACGATCTGGCTGATCCACCGCACGGCGCCGGAGCTGCACTTCGGCTTCCGCGGCGCGCAGCGCCGCCACGCCCGGCGTGTGATGCTGTTCAGCTCGGCGCTGTTCGGGATCCAGGTCGCCTCCGTGGTCAAGCTGCAGAGCGACGAGTTCGTGATCGGCGCGTCACTGCCTGTGCGGGCCGTTTCGCCCTACTCGATCGCCCGCAAGCTCAGCGGCCTGCCGGGGCAGCTGACCAGCCAGTTCGTCTTCGTGCTGTTGCCCCTGGCCAGCCGCATGCACGCCGAGGGCGACGCCGCGATGCTGCGCGAGATCTACCTCTCGGGCATGCGCCTGACCCTCGCGCTGTTCGCGATCGTCGGCGGCGCGCTGATCATCTTCGCCCATCCGTTTCTTGTGGCCTGGCTGCCGGCGGCCGCCTCGAGCACCGACATCGTCGTGCTGCTGACGATCGCGGCGCTGCTCGAAGCGATGATCTCGCCGGTCTCGCAGGCCCTGCAGGGGATGAGCCGCCACCAGCCGCTGGTCGTGTTCGCACTCGGTTCGGCGGCGCTCAACCTCGCCCTCTCGATCGCGCTGATCGGCCCGCTCGGGGTGCGCGGCGTCGCGATCGGCACGCTCGTCGCCACCGCCGTCGAGGCCGCGATCGTGCTGCCGTTCGGGGCGCGGGTGCTCGACGTCCGCGCGGCCGACGTCGTGCGTCGCGTTCTGATCCCGGGGCTCGTGCCGCTGATCCCGACCGTGGCGGTGCTCGTTGCGATCCACTCGACGCTGGCGCCGGCGTCGATCCCGGCGATCGCCGCGGCGGGGCTGGCCGGCGCCTTCGTCTACAGCGTCGGCTACCTGGCACTCCCCGCGACCGCCGGCGAGCGGGCGCTCGCGCGCCGGCTGCTCGCGCTGGGCCGCGGCCTGCTCTCGCGCTGAGACGCGCCGGGCCGCTCAGCAGCGAACGGCCGAGATGTTCCAGTCGCGCAGGGCGACGCTGCGGTAGGTCACCGCGGGATCGGCCGTCGTGCTCAGCGACGCGTCGATCGCGGGCCTACCCGAGGCGACGGCGATGACGGTGCTCCAGCCGGCGCCGGGAGCGAGCGTGATCGGACCGAACCGGCGCGCCGGCCTTCCCGCCACGAGCACCGAAACCTCATAGCTGGTGACGTGCAGCTGCTCGTTGATCACCCCCACGCAGGCCGCGCTGCGACCGTTCGGGGCCGGCACCAACCACAGCGCGCTCGTCTCCTGGGTGCCCGTCGGCGCCCGCAGCGGCGTGAAGCCGAGCACCGCGGCGCCGGCCAGCAACGCGACGGCGACGGCCGCCGCGGCGCCATCTGCGCGACGGATGCGCAGGCGTGGCATCGCGATCGGACGAGCCAGTCCCCTGGCGCTCCCCCACGCAGCGCCGGCCAGCGTCAGTACGGCGAGCAAGCCCATCCACGGCGCGGTCGTGAGCGAGATGCCGAGCAGATCGAGTAGCAGCCCTGCGAGGATCGTTGCCGCGATGCTGAAGGCAACCGACAGCGTGGCGATCTCCGCCCCGCGCAGATCATGCGAGCGGAACAGCGCGCTGGCGAGCACGTAGCCGGGCAGCGCGAGCACGAGCGGCAGGCAGAGCAGCGTTCGCAGCAGGGCCAGGCTCGATGGGAGCACCGCCGCGAAGACGAGCGCCGCGAGCGCGAGCGCCATCGCGAGTGCCAGATCGGTCCGAGGTCTCACCACAGCCCGCGCACTCCGTAGATCACGAGGTTGCCGCCGTCGTACAGGCGGTTGGAGCCGGCGACGTTGAACTTCGAGTCCGTCGAGGCGGGCGCGAGCGACGGCGGCCCGACGTCGAAGTAGAAGCCGAACAGGTTGTCGCTGCTGATGTTCCGCCTGTCGCTGACCACCAGCGTCGTGTGGTAGGAGCGCAGCAGCCTGCGCATCGCCGGTGTCAGCGTCCTTGCGTCGAGCAGATCATCGACGTCGGGGGCGAAGTTGCCCGTCAGCGAGGCCTGCAGCGCGAGCGTGAGGAAGAAGCGAGCGTCGGCGTCCTGCGCGAACACGTCCTGGGAGCGACCCAGCGTGCGGCCGCTCCACTGCGCCGCAACGACCGCCGGCGCGTCCAGGGTGCGACCGTCGACCGCGATCCGTTGGGGCTGGGCCAGGCGCTCGTTGGCGGGCCATCCGGCGATCACGCCGGAGCCGAACACGATCGCCACCGCAGCGCCGACGAGCAACCGCCCCCGCAGTGGACGCCGCTTGCCGCGCTCCAACATCCAGACCAGGCCCAGCGCCACCGTCAGGCCGACGCCGACGAAGAGAAAGTCGCCGGCCCGGCTGACCGTCTCCCACGCGTCTGGCACGAAGCGCAGCGGCAGCGTGCCGAGGTAGACGAACGCGCACAGCACGAGCAGCACCATCAGCGGGTTGCGCCAGCGTTGCTGCCACACCAGACGGACCCCCACGAGCACCCCGAGCCCGAGCAGGACGATCCCGCTCAGCGCGATGACGATCTCGGCCGGCGGCGTCACCTCGCCCCCGCCCTGGTTCGCGAACAGCGTGCGCGTCGGGGTCTCGCGGGCGAGGGTCTGGATCACCTGCTTCACCGCGCTGGTGAGCACGGGACTGAGGTAACCGACGGTCCCCCCGGCAGCGATCGCCAGCCAGATGATCGTGAACAAGGCTGCGGCCCCCGCCAGCAGCCACGGCGCTCCGGTGCGGCCGTGCAGACGCCAGTGAATCAGGCACACGCCGACCAGGAAGGCGACGAGCACGTAGGCCGAGACGTGGTGGGTGACGACGACCGCGGCGGCAACGACCGCGAAGGCGACCTCCCACGGCCGTCGAAACTCGGGCCGGCGCTCCTGAGCCCAGCGGATCGTCACCAGCAGCGCCACGGTCGCCAGCGGCAGCGCGAGTGACTCGTATGCGAATTGGGCGGACCAGAAGAGGAAGTTCGGTGTGGCCGCATAGATCAGCGCACCGAGTCCCGCCGCGCGCTCCGAGCCACCGAGGCGCGCGTAGAGTAGGTAGAGCGCGAGCATCATCACCAGCCGACCGGCGGCGACGGTCGTCAGGCCCGCGGCGAACGGCGACATCCCGGCTGCCCGAGCGATCAACGCCGCGACCAGCTCGAGGCCGGGGTAGCGGGGGGTGATCGGGAGGATCGGGTTGGAGCCGAACAGCCGCCCTGTGGAGAGGATCGTCTGGAGGTTGTAGAGGTGAGGGAACTCGTCGCCGTAGGTGAAGGCGAACGGGTCGCGCAGCACCTTGACGGCATAGAGCGCCATACCCACGAGCACGACTGTGGCCAGACGCTCCCCGGGCCGCACGCGAGCGCCGGCGAGGCGCACACCCGCCGGGAAGATGATCAGGATCATCGCCAGCCAGAACAGCAGCGAGGCGCCCCGATGTCCGGTCCGCGAGAGCGCATCGGCGCCGCTGACCACCATCACGCCGGCGGCCACCGAGAGGAAGATCCACGGCAGGCGGCCGAGCGGCGAGGACTGCTTCGCGGGTTCAGCCGGCGCGGCCGGCTGCGCGGGTGTGGCGACGAGGAGGGTCATGGACGGCGCCTCAACGCCCGGCGAGGCTAGCTCTCCGGCTCGCGAGGGCTCGCTCGTAGGCAGCTTCGTAGCGGGGGACGACCGCCGGCGCGCTGAAGGCCTCGACGCGCGACCGCGCACCCGCGCCGAGGCGCTCACGAAGCGCCGGATCGCCGATCAGCCGATCGAGGGCGCCGGCCAGCTCACCAGCGTCACCCGGCGTGACGAGGAGTCCGCTCTCCCCGTCGATGACGGCCTCGGGCAGCCCGCCGATCCGCGAGACCACGACCGCCGTGCCTGCGGCCATCGCCTCGAGCGCCACGGTCGGGAACGGGTCGGGCCAGATCGACGGGACGACACCGATCGCGCAGCGCCGCCAGGCGGCGAGCAGGGCGTCGTGGGGCAGCAGCCCGAGATTGATCACGTTGTCGCGCATCGGCAGCAGGTGCGGCTCGACCGGCCGGCCCGCCACGACAAGCGGTGCCGCGGTGCTCATTCGAGCGTGGGCGTCGAGCAGTACCCCGACTCCCTTATCGGTGGTGATGTCGCCGGCAAAAAGAATGAAAGGTTCATTGGGAAGCCAGCTCGCAAGCGCTGGATCGAACCCGGCCGTGGCGGCGTCCGAGGCCCTGAAGTTCGGCACCACCTCGTAGGGCAGACGGCTCCCGGTGAGGCCGCAGCGCCGCGCGACGTCGTTGCTGACCGGCAGCAACAGGTCGGCCGCGCGCCGCTGCGCGGCGCCCGAGAGCATCGTCAGGAAGGCCACGGGCGGCCCGACGGCGCGGCCATAGTGCTCGCCAGCGCAGACCGCGCACTTCGCCAGGGCCGGACCGCTGCACGGGGCGCCCCTGCGCATCAGGCGCTTGGTCGCGCAGCGCAGGCTGTAGTCGTGCAGGCTCAGCACGTACGCGGCGGAAGAGCGCCGGCGCAACGGCAGGTATGCGTGCGCCAGCCAGTTGTGCGCGTGGAGGACATCCGGGCGTTCGCGGGCGATCACGCGCCGCAGCGCCAGCACCGTCTCGGGGTCCGGTGCCGGCGGCGCGTGACGTCGCCCCGGCTCGCTGAACAGGCTTCCGACGCGCTGCGCGAGCCCCGGCAGGCGGTGCACGCGAATCCCGTCGATCTCCTCGAGCGCCGCGAGACCGGGCTGGCGCAACGTCGCCACCGCGACCTCGTGGCCCCGCTGCGCGAGGGCAGCCGAGAGCGACTGCGTCATGCGCTCCTCGCCGCCGACGATCGGCGCGTAGAACTGGGCGAGCATCAGGATTCTCAACGCCGCCCACCTGCCGCGCGACGGTAGCGCTCGAGCAGCGCCGCCGCACACTCGTCCCATGTCGGCAGCGAGAACGGCGCCCGCACCAACGGGTCGCGCAGCTCGCGCAGGATCGCCTCGGCGACCGCCTGAGCGGGCATGTCCGCCTCGATCGCGCGCGCCAAACCGCGCTGCGCGAGCTCGCCGAGACCCGAGCCGGAAGCCACCAGGAGTGGGCGCCCCAGCGAGATCGCCTCGAGCGCCGCGATCGGGTGCGTCTCGTAGTCGCTGAGCAGGGCCACGAGATCCACCTCCGAGAGCCGGCGCGCCATCTCGGCGCGGTCATCGGCGGAGACGGCGCTGATCTCGACCGCGGCGGCGATCCCGAGATCCGCGGCCAGACGCCGTAGCTCCGCCTCGTACGGGCCCGCCCCGGCCACCCACAGTCGGGCCCCGGGCTCGGCGTCGAGCACGTGCGCGAACGCCGCGATCACGCGGTGGTGGCCCTTGTATCGCTCCAGCCGCCCGACCGAGGCGATCAGCGGATGCGCGGCCGGCGCGCTGCCATTCAGCGCCTGCGCCGGCGGCGGAAGATCCACGCCATTCGGGATCAGCGCAAAACGCTGCACCGGGATCCGAAGCTCCGCCGAGTAGGTCTCGATCTCGAACGGGGCGAGCGCGACGAGCGTGGCGGCCCGAGTGAGCAATGGGCGCAGCAGCGCCCGCTGGGCGCGGCGAGCCCGGTTGCGCATCGGCTGCGAATGCCCGCCGCCGTGAAAGGTGAGGAGATATGGAATGCGACGCCGTGCGGCTGCGGCCATCGCGATCGGCGCCACGAACGTGTGGTAGGACTGCACGTGGACGACGTCCCATCCGCCCTCGGCGATCACCGTCGCGATCCCCGGCGCGAACATCCAGTCGCGTCCACGCGGGTGGGCGGCGACACGTCGGATCTCCACGTCGCCGTCCGCATCGGCGCTCGCTCCGCTGCCGTCGCTGACGGTCGTGAGCACGGTCACGGACGCCTCGCCGCTGCGCGCCAATCGCGTCGCCACTTCATGAACGTGGCGCTCCACCCCACCGATCTCCGGCAGATACCGCGGGGTCACCATCAGCACGTTCAGCCGATGGTCCTGCGGGCGCCGGAGCGCGCCGCCCTCCCCTGGCACCTCGGTCATGGTGCCAGCCGCTCGGAGGCCAGTGGCGCGCGCTGGGGTGAGCGATCCTCATCCGGGGGTGAGCCCGGCGCGAGCGGCTTCGTTGCGGCGCCCTCGCCGGCGGCGCCCTCGCGCCGCGCGGTGAAGCAGCGGCTGCGAGCGTAGGCGGCCGTCGTGATCCCCAGTCCCGCCGTGATCGCCGACGCACGCGCCACGCCATCGCCGCGTCCGCTCGCGGCGAGTCGCAGCTCACGGCGCAACGCGCGAGGCAGCACGGAGCGCACGTATGCGCGTTCTGAGCGCAGGCCCTCGTCGCCACCGGCGATGCCCGAGAGAACCGCCTTCGCGGTGCCCTCGACGACGCAGCGGCGCACGAAGTAACGCCAGGTTCCGCGCTCGGGCGGCACGGCGTGCGCGACGCGCGCCCGGGGCTCGTAGATCCAGTAATGCCCGGGGTGAGCGCGCGCGGCGCGGATGCACAGCTCGGTCTCCTCGGCGCTTCCCGACAGCGTCCTCGATCCGCCAGCGCGACCGAGCCGCGCGTCGAAGGCGCCCGCGCGCGCGAGAACCGCGGCCCGCATCGACATGTTCGCGCCGATCACGTTGCGGACACGGGCGGTGCTCGTCGGCATGCCGGCGTAGGTGCAGCCGACCACCCAGTTGAACTCCGGCGGGAACCACCGCGGCGCGCCCCGCTCCCAGGCCGGCTCGATCGAGCCGCCCACGCCGAGCACCTTCGGGTCGCTGTAGGCCTCCACCAGCCGCGCCAGCCAGTGCTCCTGCGCGATCGCGTCGTCGTCGAGGAACGCGAGAATCGAGCCCCGCGCCTCCTCGGCGCCGGTCTGGCGGGCACCCGACAGGCCACGATCGTGGCTGTTACGGACGATCTGCGCACCGCTCAGCCGGGCTCGCACGTGCTCCTCGAGCGCCTCGTCCCCATCGATCACGACGATCGCCTCAAGCGGCGGCGGCGTTTGCGCGAGGACCGACGCCACCGCAGCGCGGAGGTTCGCGAGGCGCTCGAGCGTGTGGGTGCAGACGATCACCGAGATCGTCTCCGGCTGGAGGCTCGTCGCGGACATCATCGACACAGTAGCCGTTGCACTTGGCGGCGCCCGACGTCCGCCGGCGAGCCTCAGCCGGGGCCCGATCGCCGGCCTTCCCTGCCCAGGGTGCGTGCGAGCGCGGCGTCCAGGGCCTCGTGGATGTACACCTGCGACCAGGCTGAGCGGAACACGTGCTCCGCCGTCGGGATCCGCTCGAGGTGCAGGTTCGGCCACTCATCGAGCCGTTCCAGCAGGCCGTATGCGACGAAGTCGTCGTAGAGCGGCTCGCCGAGCGAGAGCAGCAGGAGGGACTCAACGTCACCCTCACGCAGCCGATCCAGGGCTTCGACGATGTCCGCGTCTGAGGTCGTGGTCGGGCTGCCGCCGCGTCCGAAGCGCATGCGCCGCGCGGTCACGCGCACCATCCTGGCGAGCCGCCAGCGATCGGCGGCAACGATCCGCGCGATCGTGCCCAGATCGCGCTCGCGCAGCAGCGCCCGTGTGCGCCGGGCGTCTCGCATCGCGCCGAAATCGTCGCTCCAGTAGAAGGCCAGAAGGTTCACGAGCAACAGGCCGCGCACGCGCTCGTCAGCCAGCGCCGCGTGCAGGCCCCAATAACCGCCCGAGCACAGGCCGCCGACGATGAACCGGCCGGGAAGGCCGCGGCGCTCGAGCTCATCGCAGGCGGCGATCACCTGCTTTGCGAGCTCGTGGCGCTGGAAGGACGTGCGCGCGGCGTAGAGGTCCTCTGCGCCGTCGGAGTCGCCGACCCCGAGCACGTCGAGCCGCAGTGTCGAGACCCCGCGCGCGGCCCAGCGGCGGGCCACCTCCACCCACATTCGGTGGTGGCCGATGCGCCGCACGGCGCCGGGGTTCAGCAGGATCGCGCAGAGCGCGACCTCGACGGAGGAAGCGACCGGTTCGGTCAGCACGCCGCTGAGCAGCTCGCCGGCGAACTCGAACTCAAACGGCGTCTCGCGGATCGCGACCTCGGCGACCGTCAGCTCGAGCTCGGCCGCGCGCGCGGGCGCCGCCGCAAACGGCGGAAACGCGTCCGCCCCGGCGACTGCGTCGGCGAGCCAGCGAGTCGTGTACGCGAATGTCTCCCACGGCGTCTTCGAGAACTGGGGGTCGACCATCATCGCGCCGTAGCCGGCGCCGTCGGCGACCGTGACCTCGGCTCCGCTGCGTTCGTAGTGCTCGCGCAGCCGCTGGTCGACCTCGCTGGAGTCGCGCCGCAGGAAGAGAATTCGCCGCCGGTCGGCGTTGGGGACCGGCAGCTCGGTCAGCTTCAACGCCTCGATCGCCGCCACGGTCTCGGCCGTCATCAGGAAGCCCGACGCGTTCACGGCGCCCTCGCCCAGCACCTCGCTGTCCGCGGGCGCCGGTGGTGTCTCCTTCACAGCACCGATGTGCACCGCCTCGGCGTCGAGAATCCGCGCGAAGGCCTGGAGCTCGCGCATGAAGACGTGGCCGCGCGAGTACACGCCCCAGAGCACGAGATCGTCAATCGGCGCTCCAAGCGCAAGCGCGCGGGCTGCGACGATGCCGCCGAGCCCGATCCCGATCGCGACGATCCGCTCGCATCCCTGGTTCGCCCTCAGGGACGCTGCGACGCCTTCGAGCGCCGCGGTCCAGGCTTCGAGGCGCTCGGGATCCCGCGGCGACCCGGCGCTGTCGCCACAACCGGGCAGGTCAAACCGCAGCGTCGGATGGCCGGCCTCCGCGAGCGCGCCTGCCCAGGAGCGGAGACTGCGGTGTGAGCTCAGTTCGTCCCAGCCGAACGGGGAGCACAGAATCACGCCGGTGGCAGATCGCTCGCGCTCGCGCGGGATGTGCGCCATGACGAAGACCGGATCCGGCTCGGTTGCGAGGTAGAACGGGCGCCCGCGCGCGGCGAGCGGCCGATCGGCGAGCAGATCTGGAACGAGTTCGGTCATCTGGCCTCTGTTCTCATGATCGGCAGGCGACCGGCGAGGTTGAGCGCTGTGAGCGCGCCGTCGCCCGGCCCAACCTCGCCCGCGAGAGCCCGCAGCGCGATTCGCCGCTCGCCGCCGGGCTCAATCGAGAACGCGTCATCGTCCGCCTGAAAGCCGGGAAGGTGCACACCCACACCGTAGACGAAGCACTTCGCGCGTATTTTCAGCTCAGCCGCACCGTCGCCCGTGGCGCTCAGAGTAGCCTGCAGTCCCAGCCGCGCCGCGGATTCGCGTTGCAGCGCACGCCCCGCGGGCAGCCGGAAGCATTGTGAGAGCAGCTCCACCCCGTCCTGGGTGTCGCGTTCGAGGCTGCAGGCAACGACATCCGCCGCCACCGGGCCGAAGCGGTAGGCCCACGACACGTCCATGAAACGGCCGATCAGCTCCTCGACATCGTGCACGCAGCCCGAGTGCGGTGCGAGCTCCAGCTCTCGCGTCGCCTCCTCGACCCTGACCTCCGCATCGCGGTAGAGCGCGACGCGCAGCCGCGCGCGCACGGGCGTCGAGCCGTCGTTGGCGACGTGGACCGCGATCCCGCCCAACCCCTCGTCGGTGCTCCACACGGCGAGCGGCGCCAGCACGCGGCGCAGATGGTGGTAGGCGACCTTCGGTTCGCCGCGATGGTCGAGCACGCCCCAGCCGGCGCCCGGGCAGAGGTCGCGCAGCCACAGCACGAGGCCCCCGCCACAGCCCGACTGCTCACGCCGCCACTCACCGAAGACCTCCGACATCACCTCACCGCTGAGCGCCCGCGACAGCTCGAGGTAGCGCTCGAGGTCGCTGCGGCGCAGCTCGGATGGGTCGACCGCGAACAACTCGGCGAGATAGTGGTCGCGCACGTCGTCGAAGTCCCAGCCGACCCCGGTGTCGCGCGGGACGCCGGCCTTCCAGCGTGGGTCGTGAACGGCGACGGGCGCCGTGGATCCCTCGGCCAGCTCGTCGAGCACGGCCTCGCCGGGCACGTTCGCGAAGGCGAGGCACTCCGCGGCGAAGCGCACCTGCGAACGGCGCACGTCGTCGAGCGCGCGCCGGTAGCCCCCGACGCCGTAGTAGTTCGCGACGCCACGATCAGGGCGAAACGGCAGCGATCCGCCCCACGGCGCGGACGGGACCCATACGGCATCGACCTCGGCTTCGCGGATCAGACTCGGCAGGAGCTCGCCGTAGAGCGGCCCGTCGGCGAGCGCCGGGTCGAGACCGAGCATTGCGACCTGCTGCGCGACCTCGCTCGAGCCGCAGAGGACGGCGAGGCTGGGACGGCCGCCGACGTCGTCGAGCAGCTGGCGCGCCTCGCTCGCAACGGCCACCATGAACGCCGGGTCCGATTCGGGGTAGTCGAGGTTCGCGAACATGAAGTCCTGCCAGACGAGAATGCCCAGTTCGTCGCAGAGATCGTGGAAGGCGACCGACTCATACGCCGCGGTACCGGGGATGCGCAACATGTTCATCCCGCCCGCGCGGACCGTTTCAAGCAGCGCTCGCAGGTCGGCGCGCGAGGTTGCTCCGCCGCTGGCCTCCAGGGGTGTCCACACCGCGCCGCGCACGAACACGGCGACGCCGTTGATCGTCAGCTGAAGTCCGTCGCGCTCGAGCGCTTCGCCGCCGCCCAGCTCGCGGAAGCCAACCCGGCCGCAGTCGATCGTGAGGCTCCCCGGCTCGCCCTGCACCTGCAGCGTGACGTCGTAGAGGTTCGGGTCGCCGTGGGTGTGCGGCCACCAGCGCGCCACATCCGCGACGGCCAGCTCGCCCTCTGCCTCGAGCTCGTCCGCGCCGACCCGCAGCGCCAGCTCGGCGGCGTGGCTTCCGCCCGGGCCGTCGATCGCAACGACGATCCGCTCGGGCACGGGCCCGTCGAGCATGCGCAGGCGCGCGGTAACCGCGAGAACGCCGTCCTTCCCTTCGACGCGGGGTCGCAGCCGCAGGCCGCTGAGCTCGAGCGCCCGGCGGCGCTCGAGCGCCACCGGGCGCCAGGGCCCGACGACCGCGGGGCCGGGCGCGAAGCCCGGGGCTCGTCCGAGCAGCATGGTGCGAAAGAAACGCAGACCGCCCTCGCCGACGAGTCGCGTGCGCCAGCGCGCGCGCGGACGACGCGCGAGCGCGAGCAGCGGCGTGAGCGCGCGGCAGCAGATCGCAAGTTCGTTCTCCGCCGCCAGGAGCGCCGTGACGTCGACCGCCGAGCGGGCGAACATCGACTCGCCGGCGAGGATCCGCTCACCGTTGAGATAGACCTCGGAGACGGTCGCGAGACCGTCGAAGGCGAGCACGAGCTGCTCCCCCGGCCCGGCTGGATCGGCGATCAGGCGGCGGCGGAACCACCAGTCGCGGGCGTCCAGCGGCGTGGCGGCGATCTCCCGCCGCGGCACGCCGGCGTGAGTAAGCACGTCGGCGGCGGCGCCGGGAACGCGCGCCGGGCGCCAGAGGAGCGCATCGAGCCCGACCGGTTCGGCGTATGCGCCGGGCTCGGAGTCGGCAGCCTCCCAGCCGTCGCGCAGATCCTCACGCTCGTGCCCCTCGACGGCGCCGCGAGAGGTGCACGCCACGCGTAGGAGCTGGGCGCGGTCCGCGTCTATCCGACGACCTCCTCGAGCCCCGCGATCGCCTGCTTCCACGCGTCGCCGAGCGGCGCGACGATCGGCTCGGGGTCGAACGCGCGCCGGCGCGCCAGGCGGAAGCCGAGCACCTTGCAGCCCTCGACGATCGCGCGCATCGGCGCGGTACACGCCCGCGCGTCGGCGCCGAGCAGCCACTCCGCCTGCGTCGCGGCGAGCTCGAACGCGGCGCCCACCATGCGGACGGTCGCAAAGGCGTAGGCGTGGTAGGCCTCCGGCCCGGCCTCCAGCAGCATCGGGAGGTCGCGATCGAGCGCCTGCGCGAAGCGCTCGAAGGGATCGCTCGCCGGCCGATGGGCGAGGTGCCGCCGCAACGAGGCGAGAGCGCCGGCGCGCAGCTCCCGGCCGGCGAGCCGCGGTCCGGCGTCAAAGCGCACCAGCTCGGTGTAGGGCGGCAGGATCTCCGGCGAGGGTTCGCCGTCCAGGCGGAAGATGCCGGTGTAGTCCTCACCTTCGAGCTCGTAGAGGCCGGCGCCGTGGAAGTAGCGCAGCCACCCGCGCTCCAGGTCGATCGCCTCGGCGACGACCGAGCTCTTGACGTGCTCGGTGTGGTAGCTGGTCGCCGCCGTGTCCGGAAGGTGCCAGGAGTCGAGCTCGACGATCAGCGTGCGGCCGCTGTCAATCTGCTCCGCGATCTGCAGCGGCAGCGGGCGGTAGGGCTGCATCTCGTGGACGTCGATGCCGAACAGCGACTCGAGATCCTCCGGCGGCGGCTTGAAGAAGGTCCACTGATCGCCCTCGAAGTCCGTCCGCACCAGGCAGCCGAGCACCGCCAGCGGCTCATCGCCGCGACCGTGCAGAAGTTCGATGATGATGTCGGTGTAGCAGTTGGTCTCCATGTAGGTTCGTCCGCTGCCGTGCACAGCGTGCGAGCGGTAGCCGTCCGCGTCGAGGCCGAACAGGCTGCGGTAGGTGCCGGTACGCGTAGCGCTCACACCCACAGCTCCCGCCGGACATCCGCCGGCCAGGACGCCGGATCGACGCCGTGGGCGTGCAGGAGCGCCAGCACGATCCGCTCCTGGCCGAAGCCGAGGCACGCCGTGTGGGCGCCACCGCCGTCAGCGAGCTTCAGGTCGTAGATGCCCGCAAAGTGATCCTGGTGGTAGTTGAACGACGCCACTGCGGTTGGCTCGTCGCCGGCGATCGCCACCAGCAGCTCGAGCTTCAGCTCCTGGGCTCGCTGGTTGGCGGCCAGCATCCGGCCGCCGCGCCCGAAGAACGGATCGGTGGCACGATCGGGGCGGGCGTCCAGGCCGAGCGAGCGCAGCAGGCCGAGCCCGCGCTCGCACCAACCGTCGCGCCAGGCGCGGACCTCGTCCGGCGCGCCGAGCCGCACGATCTCGCGCTGATGGAACATCTGCAGGCGAGCCGGATCCTCCGACGGTTCGTGGCGGAACACCCACGCACCGCCTGCATCCACGACGACGCCGCCGCTGGGCAGCGGGCCACGCGCGGCGACGGCCGGGTAGACCGGGTAGCAGGCCGCCGGCACCAGCGCGAGCTCGGTCATGGACTGGAACTGGCTCCAATCCTCGTGCCGGTCCGCACGCTCGCCCTGGACCAGCGCCTCCTCCTCCCCGCCCTCGAAGGCGAAGACCGATCCCGCCAGGTGCGGGAATGAGTGCAGGTAGCCGATCGTCTCGATCTGGCGTCGCGGGAGCAGCGGGGGGAAGCGCATCGACTCGGGGGCGTCAACCGCAGCGGCCCTCGTGATCAGCGCGTCGACGCGTGCGCGGACGTCCTCGAACACGGCGCCCTTGCCGTAGAGCCCGGGGACGCCACTGGAGATGAACAGCCCGTGCGCGATCAGCTCGTCGCGGAACGCCGCCTGATCCGCGGTGGCCTGACGAACCCTCGCCATCAGGGCTCCTTGGCGATCAGCAGCAGCGCCGCGTCGGTGGCGTGCAGGCGCTCGTTCGCGACCATCAGGCGAGCGGACAGCGAGTCACGCAGGTGACGGCCGATGCTGTAGGGCGTGTCGTTTCGGTAGCCGACGATGCCAACCACCTCGAGCGCGCCGGCGCAGACGCTCGGCGCGTGCTCGGAGGCTGCGAGTTTCAGGTTGTTGAAGCGCAGCACGCTCGCCATCGTCATCAGGCGAGCGCGATCATCGAGATCATCGGCCTGGAAGTCGTGCAGCGCCGCAGACACCTCGCCGCGCAGCAATGTGAGCTCCGCCATCACGTGCGAGAGCCTTGCCGCGGCAGGCAGCGGCTCGCCCGGCGCGCGGCGGGCGCTGGCTCGCAGGAAAGCGCGCGCACGCTCGAACGCGTCGCTCGCGATGCCGAGCCAGACATGCGACCAGAGGATGTGCGAGAGCGGCACCATCGACTGGTTCATGACCACGGCGAAGGGCGCCGTCATCACCTGCTCCGGGGCGAAGCGGGCGCGCACGACAAACCCGGGTGAGCATGTCCCTCGCATGCCCAGCGTGTCCCACGCGCCGGCGGGCTCGAGCTCGGCCTGGCCGAACTTGGTCAGCACGAGCACCTGGTCGCCGGGCTCGGCCTCGGGCGTGCGGCGCAGCGTCGTCAACAGGTCGTCGGCGTGAGCGCCGTAGCTGACGGTCGGAGCCTGCTTCTCGAAGCTCATCTCGCCGTCCGCTTCCGGCGTGACCGCGGCGATCGAGCGGCTCATGTCGCCGCCGGTGCCGATCTCCGACGTCGCCGAGGCGATCAGCCGCTGATCGCGATGGAGGTCCTGCAGATAGCCCTCGAACCACGGCGCGCCGTCGAGGTGGCGCGCGATCGTCAGCACCTGGATCTGGTGCATCGCAAAGACCATCGCAGTTGCGCTGCAGCGGCGCCCGAGCTCGAAGCAGCAGCGTGCGATCGTCTCAAGCGACGCGCCGTCGCCGCCGAGCGACTCCGGCACCGCGGCGGACAGGGCGCCGGCGGCCCGCAGCGCGTCGATCGCCTCGGTGGGAAAGCGCGCCTCGCGGTCGACGCTGTCAGCCGCCGCGGCCGCGACATCCTCGGCGATCCGCCGGACGGCCTCAAGCAGCGCCCGCTCGGAGTCCACGGGGACGCTCATCGAGCGGCGCCGCAGCTCACGCGCCACCGCCCGCCGCCGACGGCTCGCCGTCGGCTGACAGCTCGGCGACCGCCGCAGCGATTGCCGACACGCTGTCGAACACGCCCCGGGTCAGCATCCGGTCGGGAAACTCGATGTCGAAGGCGTCCTCCAGCGCGAGCATCAGGTTCACGCTCGCGTGCGACGTCATGCCCGCGGCGAACAGATCCGTGTCATCGGCGAGCGTGTCCACATCGACGGGCAGGCGGGCGTGCTCGCGCAGCACGCGGCGGATCACGATGCGAGTGTCGTCGGTCAACGCTCGCCACGCACCCGGGCGACGACGACCGCAGCCGCAAACGGGCCCTCATGGGTGAGGCTGACGTCAAGCCCCTCGACGCCGCGCATGAGCGCGAGCTCCCGCGCAGCACCCGTGAGCTCGATCGACGGTCGTCCGAAGCGGTCGGCGCGAACACCGACCGCCTGCCAGGGAACGGCCTCGTCGCCGGCGCGCAGCACCTTCAGCGCTGCCTCCTTGGCGGCGAAGCGGGCGGCGAGCCGTCGGGCGTCGGGCGCTCCGCCCGCGCTGGCGCAGTCGCGCAGCTCGCGGCTCGTGTACACCCGCCTAAGATAGCGCCCGGCGTGGACGCGGATTGAGTCCTCCACGGCGGCGACGGACATCAGGTCGATGCCGACCACCACGCCGTCGCGACGCGACGTGGCAGCGCTCCTCGCCCTGCCCCGGCGGATCACGCGCCGGCTCCCGGGAGTTCCACGCGCGTCGCGGCGTAGTGCAGCTCGTGCCAGCCGCTCGCGCTCTCGCCCGGGCCAACGGGCTCACCATCGAGCCTGAGGCATTCGTGCAGCTCGAAGCCGTGCGCGGCGAGCTGGCGTTGCTGCTCGTCGCGCGTGATGTAGTAGTGCAGCAGCGAGAAGTCGTGCGCCGCGTCGTTGAGGATCGCGTGGTCCGAGCCAACCTGCTCCCATGCCCGCAGCCGCCGGCGGTTGCGAATGCTTCGCGGGAGTCTCAGCACCTGGCTCGCGAAGCTCACAGGGTTGGTCGCGTTGATGCTGCGAAGGGGTCCCCGCAGCAGCGGTGCGCAGGCCAGGTTGTGCGAGGAGAAGATCAGCAGGCCGGACGGCCGCAGCAGCCGGTGGAGCCCGTCGAGAAAGGCCCGGCGCTCATCGTGCGTGAGCACGTCGATCACGGCATACCCGGCCACGATCGCATCCCAGCCCCCCGTTTCGAAGTCCGAGAGCTCGCGCAGGTCGCCCTGGCGGAAGGCGGCCTGCGGGTAGGTTCGCCGGCAGTACGCGATCATGTCGGCGGCGAGATCGACGCCGGTGACCGAGGTCGCCTTCTCGATCAGGTGGGCGGTCAGGCGCCCGCCGCCGCAGCCGAGTTCGAGCACGGTCCCCGAGAGGGCGTCGACGTGGGTGTCAAACAGCACGCGCTCGGCCGGCCGCAGCCGGCGCCCGCCGTAGCGGCGCAGCAGACCCCCGGACCCCCAGACGCGCTGGTTGGCCTCGCGTTGCGCCTGCTCGGGCGTGAACGTGGCCTCCCCCTCCGGTGCGCCGGCGCCGGGCGGAGCGCCGTTCATCCGAGCGGTTGCTGAAGGTGCGTTGTGCATGACGGAGTCCTGGCGCGAAGCCCGAGCGTGCGCGAAGGCGCCGCTGTCCACTCAGCCGGCGGGCGAGAGGTCCGCGCGGGGCGGATGAAGCAGCGAGAGGTGGGCGCGGTCGTCGCCGTCGCGCACGCCTCCCGCGATCGAGTGCTCATGGGCGTCGGCGACAGGCGGCAGCTCGTGAAACGCCGGCCGCCATCCATGTTCATGCTGGGCGGCGGGGTCGCGTCGAACACGTTCTCGCAGGATCATACGCAGGATCCGCAGTCCGTCCCGCACGGCGCTGAGCTTGCTCTCGCCGTGCAGGCGCTCGTATTCGACCGACGCGATCTCGACGACCTCCAGGCCCGCCCGCGCGACGCGCACGTGGATCAGGGTCTCCACCTCGAAGCCGTCACAGGTGACGTGCATGTGCGGCAGGCAGTGGTTCCAGAAGGCGTTGTAGCCGTAGCAGAGGTCCGTGTAGCGCGTTCCGAAGAGCACGTTCACGGCGAGCCCGAGCATGCGGTTGCCGAACGCCCTGATCGGCGTGATGTCGGTGCTGGCGCCACCGAGCGCGAAGCGCGACCCCTTGGCGAAGTCGTTGCCCGCGAGCAGCGCAGCGACGAACTGCGGGATCTCGGCCGGGTCATTGGAGGCGTCGGCGTCGAGCATCACGATGATGTCACCGGTCGCGGCCGCGAAGCCGCAGGCCAGCGCGTTGCCCTTGCCGCGGCCGTTCTGCAGGACGACGCGGACGTCGGGGCGGATCGTGCGGGCAACATCGATCGTGCCGTCCTTGGAGTGCCCGTCGACGAGCACGACCTCGTCCACGATCTCCGGGATGCGGGCGAGCACATGCGGCAGGTTCGCGGCCTCGTCGAGCGTGGGGATGACGACGCTGATCGTCGCCGACGAGCGCCCCGCCGTGGCACGGGCGACCCGTCCCTCCACGGAGAAAAGTGCCGTCCCTGCCGTCGAATCCCTGACGCTCATCCTGGTACTACCTCCGCCGCGATGGAGCCTGATCGAGTGTTGGCGTCGATGCCGCACAGCCTCCGCTCCACGCAGTGCCCGAGCCCAGGGCGCAGGGGTGCATCGCCATGACGTTCGCGCTGTGCATGGCAATGTAACGGCTGCACCGGCGGCTTATTGCCGCTTGGGGAGAGAAATCACCAGCATCAGGCCGTGGGTGACGCCTTCGAACGTCGGCCCGCGCGGACCGGGGTGAGGCCGCCGAGCTCGTCCCCGAGAGCGGGCGGCCGACCGGAGCGAGCGGCCTCGCACGATCGGCGAGGAAGTCGTACGTCCGTCCAACGCGGGCGCCGCCGAAGCGCTCGAACGCTCGAACAGACGTCGAACAGGTCGGCGTTCCGTTGGCGCACCGCGGCCACAGCCCGATCGGATAGGCATGCCGTCACATCGCTCCACCGCCCTCCTGATCGCCTGCTTCGCGGCGCTCGCAGCGGCGCTCCCGGTCGGGGCGTCGGCATTCCCGGTTGGATCGCTGGCGAAGGCGCCGCCGGTCAGCGCCGGCGCGTCGGTCGCGAGCGCGATCCGCGAACAGCTCCCCTCGGCCGGTGTCTACGAGCTGAGCGTGACAGTCACAACCCGCTCATCCGCCGGCAGCTTCGTCGACGTCGAGGTCGGTCCGCTCGATCGCCGCGCGGCGATCGATCAGCGCGAGCATCGTGCAAGCCTGGACCTGCGCCTTGCGATCACGCGGCGGGACTTCACCGTCCGCGTCTCCCCCGCCCGCACGCGCCCGCATGTGAGCGTCCGGCTGCGTCGCCTCGGCGCGGTGGCCGCCGGCACCGCAGCGCGCAGCATCGCCCTCGCAGTCCTTCCCGCGGCGCCGGGCAAGACCCGTGCGTCCGGGCCGGTCACCAAGCCGGCCAAGGCCGCGGGCACGGGCACGACGCGCGCGTCGACGGGGTCAACGGGCGCGAGCGGAGCGAGCGCACCGAGCGCCCCGGCCGCCACGCCGGCGACGCCCGCCGCCCCGGTCGCCAGCTTCGGCCCGAGCGGCAACCCGATCATCGCGACACCGAGCGGCTTTGCGCCGATCAAGAGCTACAGCAACCTCGTCAAGAACTACCAGTTCGACGGCTCCACGCTCCCTGCCGACTGGTCGGCGGGAACCGGGAACCACGGGTTCTCAGCAACCGACTTCCAGCCGTCGCAGGTCACGATGACGGGTTCGTCCGTCGCGCTGAGCGCGACCAACCAGCCGGACGGGAACGATCCGAACCAGGGTGGTTGGATCTCGACTGAGGGCAGCTTCTCAATGACCTACGGGATGGTCGACTTCCGCGCGAAGATGCCGGCCGGCCAGGGCCTCTGGTCGGCACTCTGGCTCGATCAGCCCGACGGCAGCAGTCCGTGGGGCGAGATCGACGTCGCCGAGATGCTGCTCGGCAACACACACACCGTCTACGGAAGCCTTCACAACTGGGCCCCGGGACCGGACTGGGGCGAGCTGCAGACCACCGTCATGGGAGACGATGCGTCGCAGAACTGGGAGGACTACCAGGTCGTCTGGCAGCCCGGCTACATCAGCTGGGCAGTCGACGGTGTGGCCTATGCCCAGTACTCCGATTGGCAGGCCGCCGCGAACGGTCAGTCCTGGCCATTTGACGACGGCACCGGCTTCTACCTGATCGCCGACCTCGCGGTCGCAGGAACAAACGACTGGGGCGGCCCGCCGGACTCCTCGACGGTCTTCCCCGCCACGATGCAGATCCAGTCCATCAAGGTCTGGCAGTAACCGCCAGCTCCTGCGGCGCCGATCGGGGCCTCGCTCGGCGCCGATACACTCGGCCCGGTGGAGCGTCGTGACCGCGTGAGGTCCGCCCCAGCGGGCGACGCCCACTCGGTTAGCCAAACGGGCGCCGGCGCAGCCAAACCGCGCACAGGGACGCGCGCGGTTTGGGGCGCGCTTGCGGTCGTGTACGTCGCGTGGGGCTCGACCTACCTGGCGATACGCGTGATGGACCGCACGATCCCGCCGCTGCTCGGCGCCGGCGTGCGCTTCCTTGCCGCGGGTGCGCTGCTGGCCGTGGGCCTCACGCTGTGGCGCCGGCGCCTGCCTCGCGTCGCCGCGCGCGAGCTCGCCTCGCTGGCTCTGGTGAGCGTGCTGCTGCTGGTGGCGGGCAACGGCGGCGTCAGCTACGCCGAGCGGCACGTGGCCTCCGGCCTTGCGGCCCTGCTGGTCGCCTCGGTGCCGCTGTGGATCCTCGTGATCCGCATCCTCGCCGGCGAGACGCCGCGGCGCGCGACGCTCGGCGGCCTTGCGATCGGCTTCGTCGGCGTCGCCCTGCTGGTCCTTCGCGGCGGTGCGTCGCAGCACGTGAGCATCGCGCAGATGCTGGTCGTCCTCGGCGCGTCGGCGTGCTGGGCGCTGGGCTCATGGTTGTCGGGACGTCTCCCGATGCCGGCCGACGCAACCGCGGGCACCGCCATCGAGATGCTGATCGGGGGCGTGGCGCTGATCGCGATCGGACCGCTGAGCGGCGAGCGGGTGAGCGCCCTCAGCGAGCACGCATCGCCGGACTCCCTGGTCGCGGTCGCCTACCTGGTCGTGTTCGGCTCGATCCTCGCCTTCACGGTGTACGTCTGGCTGCTGGCGCACGCACCGATCTCCCAGGTCTCGACCTACGCCTACGTGAACCCGATCGTCGCCGTCGCGCTCGGCGCGCTGGTGCTGGGAGAGCCGATCACGGCGGTGACGCTGCTCGGCGGCGCGATCATCGTGCTGGCCGTCGCGGTGGTGATCCGCTCGGAGGTCTCCCGACGGCCCTAGCGCTGGCGGCCCTCCTGATGGCGCTCGAGACCGTCATCGGGGATCGGCTCCCACGGCGCCGCGTAGGCGACGAACGCCCGCCAGCGCGGCCGCACGCCGGGGTCGCCGTCAAATGCCGACATGCGAACCGACATCTGTGTCCCGTCCTCGTTGCGGCTGAACAGATGCGCGCCGCAGCGTGTGCAGAAGCACTTCTCGAAACCGCCGTCGGGATGGCGCCACGCCCCGAGCAGCTCCTCGCCCGCGGTCAGGCGGAACGTGGCGCCATCAACGCGGGCCTGCGCCGACGCGGCGGTGCCTGTCCGGCGCTGGCAGCGCGTGCAGTGGCAGTAGCCGGCGTCGGTCGGACGCTCGGTGAGCTCGAAGCGAATTGCCCCGCAGAGGCATCCGCCGGTCACGGTCTGATCATCGTGGAGGGCTGCCATCGTGTGATTATCGCCTCTCTGCCCACGGCGGTACTCTGCGGCCGTGGCAGCGATCGCCGTCTCGCAGGCACGCAGCGCGCGACCCCGGGGTCCGCGCTGATGCTGCTCTATGACTCGAGCGTCTCCGGCAACTGTTACAAGGTGCGACTGGTGTTCGCCCAGCTCGGCCTGGAGTACGAGCGACGTGAGCTGAGCGTCGTCGACCGCTCCAACCGCATGGATGTCCTCGGCGAGCTGAACCCGGCGCTGCGCGTGCCCACGCTGATCCTCGATGACGGCCGCGCGCTTGCGGAGTCGCATGCGATCACGTGGTATTTCGCGGAGGGCACGCCGCTTGTTCCCGACGATCGCTACGAGCGGGCGAAGGTGCTGCAGTGGCTCTGCTTCGAGCAGTACGACCTCGAGCCCACGATCGCCGTCGTCCGCTTCTGGGTCGCCTTCTCGGCCTCCCCTCCCCCCTCCGCCGAGATCGAGGCCAAGCGATCCGCCGGGTATCGCGCGCTCGACGCGCTCGAGCGCGGCCTGACCGGCGAGGAGTTCCTTGTCGGCGACCGCTACACGCTCGCCGACATCGCGCTGTACGCCTACACGCACGTCGCCGGGGAAGGCGGGTTCGACCTATCTGGCTACCCGGCGATCCTGGGCTGGCTCGACCGCGTCGCCGGCCAGCGCGGTCACGTGCCCATCACCGCCTGAGGGAGGCGCGGCGGCGAGGACCTACGAGGCGTCGCGGCGCGTGAAGACGATCAGCGTGCCCGCCGCGATCAGCACCATGTAGACGGCGAGCGTGACCAGGGAGTGGTGGTAGGAGGAGTCGGTCGTGCCGCCGTGCGCGACCGCGCTCAGCAGCTGGCCGGGGAGCCAGCGGTCGCCGTTTGACCAGATCGCGCCGACGACGATCCCCTCGATCGCAACGACGTAGGCGACGGCCGCGCCGATCGCTACCCCCGGCGAGCGCAACAGCACTCCCGCTGCGGCGCCCAGCATGCCGTAGCCGACCGAGGCGAGGAAGACGTGCAGGGTCGCCTGGAGCAGGTCGTTGATGCCGGTGCTGCTGGTCCAGGCGGAGGTCGTGATGCCCCGGCCCGGCGCCAGGATGAAGGCGACCGCGCACGAGACCACGATCTCGAGCACGACGGCCACGCCGATGAACACCGCAATCGCCAGGAACTTGCCGGTCAACAGCTGCGCGCGACGGGGCTCGCGCACCAGCAGGTTGCGCATCGTTCCCTGGCTGAACTCCGTCGCGAAGGCGCCTGCAAAGAGGCACAGCGCGACGATCCCGATCAGCGTGCTGATATCGACCACGCCGTGCACCAGGCCGGTCGGCATCTCGAGCTGGTAGAAGCTGACGCGCCCGCGGCGCAGCGGAAACAGGCCCGGGTTCTTCACGGCCCGCTCGATCGTGAAGATCGTCGCGATCAGCGCGAAGAACAGCCCGCCGCCGAGCCCCCAGAGCAGCATCGCCCGCCGGCGCAGCTTGACCCACTCGCTGGAGAAGGCGCCGAGCATCAGGCGTCTCCCTCCCCCTCGGCCTGCGCGGCGTCGGTGATCGCGAAGAACGCCTGCTCGAGTGAGGCGCGGCTGACGGTCAGGCCGCGCAGCGTTATGCCGGCGGCCATCGCCGCCCGGTTCAGCTCCGGCGCCCAATCCTGGGGCGCCTGGACGTGAACCTCGTCGCCATCGACGCGGGCCGGTTTTCCAGCGGCGGTGCACAGATCGGCGAGCGCCTGCGCGTCGGTGGCGTGCTCGGGCGTCGCGATGATGTCCGAGTGCTGGGCGGCGATCAGCTTCTCGACGCCGCCCTGGAAGACGATACGACCGTTGTCGATCATCACCAGGTGGTCGCAGACGGCCTCGATCTCGGCCAGCAGGTGGCTCGACACGAACACGGAGATGCCGCGGTCGGCCAACCCGCGAATGACGGCCCGCATCTCGCGAATGCCCGCCGGGTCGAGGCCGTTGGTGGGCTCGTCGAGGATGCACAGCTCCGGATCGGGGAGCAGCGCGGCGGCGACGCCCAGTCGCTGCTTCATCCCGAGTGAGTACGCGCGCACGAAGTCGTTGCCACGGTCGCTCAGCTCGACCATCGCGAGCACCTCGGAGATCCTGGCGCGATCGATGCGGCCGAGTCGCGTCAGCACCTCAAGGTTACGTCGACCCGAAAGGGTCGGATAAAAAGATGGCGCCTCGATCAGCGCGCCGACCCGGCTCAGGTAGGACGCGGGATCGCTGATCGGACGCCCGAGGACCTCCGCGCTACCGCCGGTCGGGCGGCAGAGGCCGAGCAGCAGCTGGATCGTCGTGGTCTTGCCGGCGCCGTTGGGACCGACGAAACCGCTGACCACCCCCGCGGGTAGCTCGATGTCGACGGCATCGACTGCGAGCCGCGTACCGAAGCGCTTGGTCAGACCGCTGGTGACGACGCTCGAGGTCAACTCCGGCGAACGCTACTGACCATTCCTAATTAGTGGATTAGGGTTGGCGTGCGGGGTCCGAGCGGGCGCCGCGACGGCGGCGCGAGCGTCACTGCCAGATCTTGACGTACTGCAGCTGCATCGATGCCGGCAGTACGGTCGCGGCGTTCGGCGGGCCACCCCACTCGTTCGGACCGGCGACCGCGAGATCCGCGATCAGGTACATCGGCTCGGTGTCGAAGGGCCAGGTCTGTCCCGCCGCCGTCGCCTGCGCCTTCGAGTACTGGGCGTAGGCCACGCCGTCGATTGCCCAGGTGAGCAGCCCGGGCTGCCAGATCAGCTGGTAATCGTGCCAACCGGTCGCGTCGGAGGTGAGCGTCCCGGTCTGTGTCTCGCCCCACAGCTGCGTGTTGCCGTTCCAGGCGTGCGCGCTGCCATAGACGGTGCGCAGGTTGCCGAGGAGCTGCTCGGCGATGTCGATCTCGCCCGTCGTCGGATAGCCGGGGTTGATCATCCAGAGCCCGGACCACAGACCCTGGCCGGCAGGCATCTTGGCGCGGTAGTCCACCATTCCGTATTGGAAGGAGTAGCCCCCCGAGGTCGACAGCCAGCCGGACTCGTAAGGGAAGCCGTTGGTGGTCTGCCGGATCGCCGTCAGTGACGCGGAGGAGCCGGTCATGCTGACCTGCGAGCCCATCCACTCGGTCGCCGCGTAGCCCCAGTTGAAGTCGTTGCCGGCCGCCCAGTCGCTCGGGAGGCTCGCGCCGGTGAACTCAAAGTCCTCGGCGAGCGTCGGGTACACGGCGACCGCGGCGAAGCCCGCGGGAAGCGTGATCGTCGGCGGACCGCTCGAGCCGGAGGGGCTCGAGGAGCTCGAGGAGCCCGTGGAACCCGCGGCGCCACTCGAGCCCGTGGAGCCAGTGGAAGGTGGGGATCCAGACGATCCGCCCGAAGGCGACGAGCCGGCTGAACCGCCGGAGCTGGCGCGGGTCCTGGGCTTCGCTGGCGGCACACGCAGGAGGGTGACGTGCAGGGCCGGCGTCGCTCGCCCGGCGAAGGCGCGAATCGTCAGCGAGTGCCCGTGAATCGGGAGACGGACGCGAACCACCGTGCGTCGACCGGGGACGAGGTTGGCCGCGCGGCGTGTGTGGGAGCCGATTTCGAGGTCGACGACGCTCTTTGACGTCGCCGCGGACTCGATCCTGACCCACACGTCGAAGACGCCCGAGGAGCTGACATGTTCGTGTAACAGCACCGACGCCTGCGCCGGCGGAGCCTTCGCGCTTCGGCCGCTTGACGCGGGGCTCATGAGAGCGGCCGCGCCGACCGGGAGCGCTGCGCCGGCGAGGAGCAGAGCTCCCAGCACCTCAAGCGTGGCTCTCCTGGGCAGCACGCACGAGGGATCGGTCCGGGTCTTGAGAGCTGCAACGGAATCTGCAAACCCTGGACGTGTGTTCGGCGCGCTGGACGGTGCCCCGACGCGCGGCTGCGCGAATGGTGGAGGAGACCCAGCCTCGAGCGACACGCCCGCGACGAGTCCGGGTCAGCCCGGCCGGGGGGGCATTTCACCGCTTCGGCGGGGACCTTTCAACCGGCGAGCGTGCAGCCCCCGCCATATGGTGGTGGTGGGCTAACCTGCACAGATTCGTCACGGAGGGGCTTTGCGAAGCGGACAGGGCATGTTCACGGGTCGGGGGAGGAGAATCGCGGCCCTCGCGCTCTGTCTCGGCGCCCTGACGGGCGGCGCTTTCGCGATCGCCAGCGCGTCCCAGGCCGCCGTGACCCTCCCGGCGCTCGCCGGTCACTGGGCGATGGACGAAGGCAGCGGAACCACGACCGCCGACTCCTCCGGCAACGGCAACACCGCCGACCTGGGCACCGGCGCCAGCTGGAGCACCGGACCCGGCGGGGCGCCGGCGATCGCCCTCAACGGTACCTCGGCCGGCATCGTGCCGATCTTCAAGCCGGTCGTGAACACCGCGCAGAGCTTCACGGTCTCGGTGTGGGTGAAGCTCAACAACACCGCGGGCTGGCAGACCGTCGTGAGCATGGACGGCACCTACCTGAGCGGGTTCTACCTGCAGCTGAACGCCTCCAGCGGGAAGTTCGAGTTCATCCGCTACACCTCCGACAGCCCGATGGGCGCCATCGCCCAGGCGAATTCAGGGGTCGCGCCCGCGGCCGGCACCTGGTACCACCTGGTCGGGGTTGACGACGTGTCGACCGGGCAGCTGGAGATCTACGTCAACGGCACCGAGGACGGCACCGCCCCGTACACCTCGGCCTGGCAGGACACCGGCGACACGCTGATCGGGCGCGGTCAGTCGGGCGGGCAGCCAACCAACTTCGTAAGCGGCGTGGTGTCCGACGTGCAGATCTACCAAGCCGCCCTGACGAGCGCCCAGGTCGACGCGCTCAACGGCACGCCGGTCGGCATCACGACCGCGACGTCGGGCACCGGCAGCGGTACGGCGACCGTCAGCGACTCCAATCCCGTCGCCGCATGCTCAAGCGCCACGAAGTGCCTCACATACGTCGGCGACTCGATCACCGTCACGCCCACCGCCGGCGCCGGCAGCCGCTTCACGGGCTGGTCCGGCGTCGGATGCGCCGGCACCGCCGATCCCTGCACCTTCGCCGCGGCGAGCACGGGGACGGCAACAGCGACGTTTGCCAAGCAGGTCACGATCTCGACCGCGACGGCCGGCACGGGCAGCGGCACGGCGACGATCGCCGACGCGGCGGCGGGCTGCACGAACGTCACCAGCTGCGTCGCCGACGAGGGCGACGCGATCACGATCACCCCCACCGCCGCCAGCGGCGCCAACCGCTTCACCGGCTGGTCCGGCGGCAGCTGCACGACCACCGAGAACCCCTGCAAGCTCACCGCCGGCGCGAGCGGCGAAACCGACACCGCGACCTTCGCCAAGGAGGTCACGATCGCCACCGCCGTGACCCCCTCCGGCAAGGGCACCGCGACGATCACCGACTCCGCCGCGATCGCCGCCTGCACCGCTGTCACCAGCTGCATCGCCGATGTCGGCGACTCGATCACGATCACCGCGGACCCCGCATCTGGCTACCAGCTGAGCAGCTGGTCCGGCGGGACCTGCAGCGGGAGCGAGAACCCCTGCACCGCCTTCAAGGCGACGGTCGCCGAAACCGACACGGCCAAGCTGGTGGCCGAACCAACGGCGATGATCACCGCCACGGCCGGACTTGGCGGAAGCGTCGGCATCACGGACACGAACAAGTCCACGAACTGCACCAACGCAGCGAGCTGCCTGGTGCCGGTCGGCGACACCGTCACGATCGACGCCACGCCGGCGGCGGGCTACAGCGTCGCAAGCTGGACGGGCGCCGGCTGCTCAGGAACCGCGACCTCGTGCGTGCTGAGCGACGTCGCCGCCAGCGAGGCGGTCAGCGTTTCGTTCGCGCTGGCAGTATCGGGCAGTGCGAACGCGGCGATCTTCGTCTCCCCCGCCGGCAGCGACAGCAACCCCGGCACGGCGAGCTCGCCGGTGCTGACGCCGCAGCATGCACTCGCGCTGGTCGAGGCCTCCGGTGGCGCCAAGGACCAGCTGCGCCTCGCCCAGGGCAACTATGCCGGCGGCCTCTCACTGACCGCCAGCGACGATGGTGTCGCGATCTACGGCGGCTTCGCCCCAGGCACCTGGACGGCGGAACTGAGCCCCGCGACGCCCACAACGATCTCCGGAGCGCCGCAGGCGGTGCTGGCCGACCACGCGACGTCGATCCTGATCCAGGAGGTCGATCTCGCCGGCGCGGCGGCTCCCGGAAGCTCGACCTCGGTCTACGGCATACGCGCGATCCAGGGGTCGCAACTGACCCTCACGGACGTCGACGTGCAGGCCGCCAGCGCGCTGGCGGGGGCAGGAGGCGTGAACGGCACGCCCGGCCCGAAGGGCGGCGCGGGCGGGAGCGGCGGCCCGGGAGAGACCGCGGCGCAGGTCGTCGCTGCCTGCCTCGCCTCCGGCGGATCCGACTGCACTGCAACTGAGGGCGCCGGCGGCGACGCCGGGGTCGGCGCCAACGGCAACGATTTCTTCCTTCGCGGGAACGGCACCTACGCACGCAACCCGCTGCTGCTTGCCCGCAGCAGGGCGCTGCCGAACCCGGCGGCCGGGCCGTCGGCCGGCGACGGTGGCTTCGGTG
The DNA here is from genome assembly GCA_049522915.1 of Solirubrobacteraceae bacterium. Lineage (GTDB taxonomy): Bacteria > Actinomycetota > Thermoleophilia > Solirubrobacterales > Solirubrobacteraceae > Palsa-513. The sequence continues at coordinate 71,772 of JBEKNK010000001.1, forward strand.
GGTTCGGCTCGACGGCGCGGCCTGCCGCGCTCGAGGGCTGCGTGGGCTCCGGCGTGTTCGCGGCGTGCGGTCCGGAGCGCCTCGGTCCGGGCGGCAAAGCTGAGGTCGTCGGCCTCTTCTACGGCTCGTTGGGGTCGACCTCCCACGGCGCCAGCTCCGTCGCCGCAGAGGGACGCGGCGGAGCTGACGGCTACTACAACGCCGGGGGCGATGGGTACTCGGGCAAGAGCGGCACCGCCGGTGCAAGCGGCGCCGCCGGTGGAGGCGGACTGAACGGCACCAACCCGACCGAGCCAGGCGACGCCTGGACGCCCGGCAACGGGAGCCCGGGAAGCGACGGTACCCCGGGCGCCGGTGGCGGTGGCGGTGGTGGTGGTGGCGGCGGCGTCGGCAACATCGAGATCGCCGGCGACGCGGTCGTATACGGCTCCGGTAACGGTGGCGGTGGCGGCGGCGGTGGTGGTGGCGGCGGAACCGGCGGCGGCGGCGGAACCGGCGGCGGCGGCTCGTTCGGTGTCTACATCGCCGACGCCTCGAGCGTGACCGCGCAGGGCGGCAGCTCGATCACTGCCGGCGACGGCGGCAGCGGCGGGCCGGGCGGCACCGGCGCGAAGGGCGGCGCCGGCGGCGCCGGCGGCATCGGCGCCGATCACGGCGTCCCGACCAACGGCGCGGGCGGTGACGGCGGTCCGGGCGGCTCCGGCGGCGCCGGAGGAGGAGGCGGCGGCGGCGCCGGTGGACCCAGCCTCGCGGTGTTCAGGGTCGACAGCGCCTCGGTTTGGCAGCCTGACGGGACCACGCTCACTGCCGGCACGGTCGGCAGCGGCGGGGCCTCCGGCAATCCCGGCGGCGGCAACGCCCCGCACGGTGTCGGCGGCGCCAGCAAGCCATGCTCCCCCGGCTGCGGATTTGACAGCAAGATCCCGCTCGAGGCGCCGGCATACGCGCTGATCAACGCCAGCAAGGTGTCGATGGAAATCGAGTGCTCCGCCGCATGCCAGGGCGGTGGCTTCCTGCGCTACACCCCGGCGGGCCGCGCGGCGCCGGCCGCGACCGGCACGGTCCTGACGCGCTTCCAATTCAAGCTGCCCACCAGGGGCGCGGGCACGATCACCGCCACGTTGACCCCAGCCGCCCTCAAGCTGCTGGCCGGCAAGAATCGCCTGATCGCTTCAGCGACGATCGTCTTCAGGGTCGCAGGCGGGCGCCCGGTCACCTACGTCAGCGCACTCGACGTGACCCGCACGACGCCGAGCACCGCCACGAAGTCAGCGCGGCTTCTCGGCGTGATTGCGCTTCGCCCCTAGCTGCCGACTCAGTCAGGCGGGCGGCTGGTGCAGCCCGAAGCGCGAACCCTGGTTGTCGGCACAGAAGGCGAACGTCCCCGACGGTCCGGGTCCGGAGTGCTCGTTGAACTCCGCCTCGCCACCGAGCTCCCGCACCCTGGCGGCTGCGGCCTGGATGTCGTCGACCCTGAAGAAGAGATAGGGGACTGCTCCCTCGTCGCCCCCATGCAGGCCGCCGGGAACATTCCCGGCGTCGATGTGGAATCCGCCGTTCTCGCCCGACGGGCCAGGCGTCATCGGCCAGCCGAACAAATCGCCATAGAACCGACGAGCCGCCGCCGGGTCTCGGACCCCCAACTCGAAGAACGAAACCTCTCCAACCACGGCCTCCCCTCCTCCGTTCGGCGCATCCGCGCGGTGGGCCGACATCAAATCGCAAACCCAGATTCCGCGCGCGCATCCGGGAGGTCGTGACGCCCCACACGGTGTCGCCGCGCCGCCCTCAAGGACGTGCCGGTAGCAGAAGGCCGTGTCAGTGCCGGGTCTTCTTCGCCGGCTTGCGCAGGGCTGCGAGGTTGGCGATCTGAAGGCCGCCGCCGGTCTGGAAGGCGATGAACCCCCCACCCTTCGCGTTCACGGCGAGGGCGGCTGTGCCGGTGTAGCCGGCGGCGACCTTGGCGACGTTTCGCACGCCGCTGAACTTTGCACCACCGTCGGTCGAGGTCCACAGCCGCATCACGGTCCCGCCGGCGCCGAACTTCGGCCAGATCACCCCGACCTCGCCGGTCGTGGCGTTCTCGTTGATCGTGCCGCCACGGTTGAGTGAAACGTTGCCCTGCACGTCGGTGGCAAGCGACGTCGGCGTGGTGAAGAGCCCCGTGGCCTGGTTGTAGCGCAGGACGTAGAGCTCAGAGGGCGCGCCGAGGAAGTTCTCCGTGTCGTAGGCGTAGTAGGTGAGGAAGAGGCCCTTCGGGCCGCCGGCGAGCGCCGGCAGGTAGCCGGGTCCGACGAGCGTCGGTGTGGTCGTCCATGCATCCGAGAGGGCCGCGACCGAACCGCTCGCGGCGGTCTGGCGGAAGAAGTAGACGTAGTCCGGCGTCCGGAACTGAGCGGACCCGAGGGTCGAGTAGGCCTCGAGCGGGTAACCGTTGGCCTGCTCTCCGAGCGTGGCGCTGCCAACCGTGCCCATCCCTGGGTTGGCGAACGAAAACGAGGTCGGGTTCCCGCCGGCGGCGAGATTCGTCGGCAGCCAGGAGTAGCCGAGTCCCGGGTCGGTGGAGGCGATGTCGAAGTAGGCGACCGGAGGCGTGTTGGTGATGAAGGGCTCGGCCGGGTCGAGCAGGATGTCATCCACGGCCGCCTGGTCGGCGAACGCGCCTGCGACCGTGACATCGACCGGGGGCCCAAAGCTCTGACCGCCGTCGGTGGAGAGCCAGAAGACGACGTCCGCAGGGTCGCTGCGCGGCTCGATCACCCAAACCTGGCCACTGACTCCGAGCACCGCGAAGGGCTGATCGAGTTGGCCGGTGCTGGCGCTCGCCGCCGGCAGCGGCAGGTTGATCGCGGCCTTGCAGTGCCCATTGGCAGGGATCTTGCAGAACATCACGAGCTCAGGCGAGCCGCGGCGCAGCCAAGCGATGTATCCGTTGCCGGCGGCGTCAACGACGACCTGGCCCCCCGACGCGGCGTTGGCGTCAAGCGTGGAGAGATTCTTTGCCTGAGCCGGCGCGGCGGCAAGGAAGCAGGCGAGGGTCGTACATGCCGCGACAGCCACCGCGCGCCGCCGTCTCGACCAGCCGTTGGAACGCGCGAGGTCGTTCAGGATCTGTGCTCGCATGATGTCCCCCCTCGGGTTTGGCGGCGGCGGCACGGTTGCGGCATACCCGCCCCCGCGCCGGCACAGAGTAGCGAAATGGCGGCGGGCCTCGCGAACGCCGAGCGTGCGCCGGAACCGCTTGCCGTGCAGCGTTGTCAGGGTGCGATCGTGGGACATATGACGGCCTGGCAGGACGTCGAAGAGGCGAAGCCCGGTTCGCGCAGGGGTCCCGCGGAGGGGGTCGCGCGCGCGATGAGCGGCGGCGCGGCGCACAGGGTCACGGTGCCGCTTCGATCAGGCGAGCGAGTTCGGCGAGTGCGTAAGCGCTGCGTCGACCGGACGACGGTCGGCAGCCGACCGGTCCGTTGCAGCAGCGTGGACCCACGCAATCAGGACTGCCTGCAGTGGGAGCCGAGCGATCAGCGCCGACCTGCCGCCGGGGACATGCGCGGCGTACCGCTCCGGATGCAGCGCCATGTTGAGGTTCGCCGGGAATACGGCGAGGAGGGTCGCGATCAGCCACCATCCTGCCCAGGCGCGTGTACCGGAATGCATCAAAGCCGCTCCGCCGGCGATCTCGGCGACACCGCTGGCGTAGACGAGTTCGCGTTGCACCGGCAGATAGCGCGGCATCATCGCCGCATACGAGTCCGGAATGACGAAGTGAAGGGCGCCTGCGACCACGAAGAAGGGACCCGCTGCTCGCTTGAACATGCGACAGATGATGACGGGCGCCGGAAAGGGTCGGAGAGCATCGGGCGATCATTCCCGAGTGCTCGAGACGCAGCGCGACGCTTGCTCAGCGGGCGCGCCACTCGTGATCCAGCAGCGCGTAGACGACGACGTCCGCCCACTCGCCCTTGAACATCTCGCTGCTGTGATGGTGCGCCTCCTGGCGCATGCCCAAGCGTGTCGCCAACCGTGCTGAGGCGCCATTGCGGGAGTCCATGCGCGCGACCACTCGGTGCAGACCCAAGCCGTCGATCTTGTCGAAGGCGAGGTTCAATAACGCCGTGCAGGCCTCAGTTGCGTACCCCTGCCCCGCGATATCCGGATGGAAGACATACCCGATCTCCCCTCCGGCGTGGCGGGCAGAGTGAAAGAACAGCGTCACGTCACCCGCCAGTCGTCCGGTTGCAGCCAGCGCCGCGCCCAGTGTCAGCGCTTGACCTTCAGCGGTGATTTCCCGGCGGCCCAGATCACCGGCCAGCCGAGCCGCCAAAACCGGCTCGTCCATCGGCTCAAACGGCAGGTAGCGGCAAACGTCGGCGCGGCCGCGATACGCCAGCAGCTCCTCGGTGTCCGCAAGACCCAGTGGCCGCAGGCTGAGTCTCGGGGTGTTGATCGGATACGACGGCCGCAGCTCCATGAACTGATTGTCCATCCTTCCGTTACGACGAAACCCAAAGCCAACTGGCACGGCTCGTCCTCGCCCAACGCGGCAGCCGCCCCGGTCGCGGCTGCATTCTGCGGGAGCCCGGCGGCGGTGGTGCTAACCGAGAATGCGATCTGAGCGGTGGCGCCCGAACAGCTCGGAGTATTGGCGCGTGACCTTTTCCATCGTCATCTCCTCGCGTGTCATACCGAACACGGTGCCCGGGAAGTCCAGTTCGCGCTGGACCGCCCAGAGCTCGTCATGGGCGTCCGGGGGAAACAGCCGAGCTGGGTCGCCGACGGCGACCCAGCCAATCGGCACGGTCGTGCCCGCCTCTATCGACGTGTTGACTTGGACCACTGCGTTGACGCGCACCTCGCTGCCTGCACCGACGCGCGCGCCCGGAAAGATCGATGCCCCGGTCGCGACGAACACATCGTTCTCGATCATGGCCCCGTTGATGTGGGCGTGCGGGCCGACGAGGACATTGTCGCCGAGACGCACAGGGTGGCCAGCCCGTCCGCGCACCAGCGCATTCTCCATCACGATGCAGCGCGCCCCGACCTCGAGCGAGCCGCCCTCGGCCGTCAGCACAGCCCCAAACAGCACACGGCTGTCCTCGCCGATCGTGACGTCGCCGCACACAACCGCGGTCGGAGCCACGTAAGCCGACCCTGCAACCACCGGACGCTTGCCGTCATGCTCGATCAGCACGCCTCCTATTGTTGCGATTACCCCCCAGTATCGGCACCCCAAGATCGCCACATCTCGCCTCGGACAATCCCAAACGAAGCCGGGCGGGGTCGCGTTGTCGTTCTCGGATTTTGCGGCGGCGCCGGATCGTCGTGAGGCAGGGGTTGTGCGTGGCCCAGAACCGTGTAATCTACAACCATATGGTTGTAGATGAGTTGACTGACGACACGGCTGATCGCGTGTTCTTGGCGTTGGGTGCGACGACTCGACGCGACATCCTCGCGCGTACGATCCGCCAGGAGCAGTCGGTCTCCGCGCTGGCACGTCGCTACGAGATGAGCTTTGCCGCGGTGCAGAAGCACGTCGCGGTACTGGAGCGAGCCGCGCTGGTCACCAAGGAGCGTCGCGGCCGCGAGCAGATCGTCCGCTGCAACGTCCCGACGCTACGCAAGGCCGCCGCGCTGCTCGACGCATACGAGCAGCTGTGGACTGCACGCATAACACAAATCGCCGACATCCTCGCCGGCGAGGAAGGGAGCACAAGATGACGGTCATCAGCACCACGAAGGACCCGGACGCGTTGACGCTCACGCTCGTCGCGCAGTTCGATGCGGATCCCGACCGGGTCTGGGAGGTCTGGGAGGATCCGCGCAAGCTGGAGCGCTGGTGGGGTCCGCCAACGTTCCCCGCGACCTTTACCCGTCATGAGTTCACGGTCGGCGGCGAGTCCCGGTACTTCATGACCGGTCCGGCAGGCGAGACGCCGCGTGGCTGGTGGCGCATCGACGCGATCGACAAGCCACGCCGCCTGGAGTTCGCGAACGGGCTCGCCGGCGAAGACGGGGAGCCGATGCCTGGCGTCGAGCCGATGGCCGGCCATATCACGTTCGTGGACGTCGACGGCGGCACGCGGATGACCGCCGTCACCCGTTTCACCGACGTTGAGCAGATGCAGACAATGCTCACGATGGGCATGGCGGAAGGAATGACCCAGGCGATCGGCCAGATCGACGCCCTGCTCACACCCGTCCCAGTCTGAGATGGCGAAACCGATTAGTTTGGCTGTCGCCCCGCTTTGTCTCTGACAACCACGTTCCAGGAGGACACGAAATGAGTAAGACAACGACGCTGGTACGCCAGATCAGCCTCGTGTGCGTTCCGACGATCGACCAAGACCAGGCGATTGGGTTCTACGAGTCGATCGGCTTCGAGAAGCGCACCGACACGCCGTTTGGCGGCCGATACCGTTGGGTCGAGGTCTACCTGCCCGAGAGCACCACAGGGATCGCATTGGCACCACCGCCGCCGGGGCAGGATGTCGAACCGGCACAGACCGGCATCACGCTGACGACGGATGACATCGACGCCACGCACGCCGAGTTCACCTCACTCGGTATAGATGTCGACGCCGAGGTCGCCCGGATGGGCGATCCGATCCCGCCGATGTTCTGGTTTCGCGACCCGAGCGGCCACTCACTGATAGTCGTCGAGCAGCGCTGAGCCCCGGCCCACCCGAAAGGCAGCCACTTCACGGATCTCGCGCGGGGCCGGCCACAGCCGCGCTTCGCGCTCAGCGGCGCGACAAAATTCGCTCGAGCCGTGCCGCGCGCGAGCCGCCGAAGCGCTGATGTTGGACCAAGCAAGAGGGGCCAGTCAGCACTCTTCGCAGCACTCGCAGTTCGGGGTCCAGTCCGAGCGCGGTGCCACCGCCCGGCCCAGCCGTCGGGGTAGCGCTTCGCTGTCGGTTCAAGTGAGCGACAGCGCAGAGTCTCGGCGCAACCGTGACTGTCGCTCTTCCTTGAAGGTGACGGCGCAGTCTCCTCTCCACCTCACGGCCGCTCTCGGGTGCTGCGAATGCGTGAACTCTGCGAGCGATCGTCGGTCCGCCGCTACCCGAACAGCGCTTTGAATGCACTTAGTGCGTTGGCGTCCGTCGCGGTGACGTGCGACAGGTCTGCTCGTACGCTGGGCTCGTATCCCAGCGCCTTCTCGAGGTAGCCGATCGCCGCGCGTACCTGTGCCGCGTCCGGCTTGATCGATGCAACGGCGGCCGCGGCCCGACGCGCGTTCGACTGCGTGCCTTTCAGCTGCGCCTTCGCCTGAGCGAGCGCGGCGTCAGCGTCGACGGTGTCATTGGTGATCGGGCTGAGGTAGCGCGTTTCGTTGTCGTTGTGCTCCCAGCCGGCGATCAGGTTGTGAGCGTCGTCGTCGAGCTTCTGATCCGCGAGCATCTGATTCAGCCGCGCCTCGTCGGCGGAGTCCGTGCACGGTCCTTGGGCGAGCGCTGTCTGGAGGTCCGCCATCGCTTGCGCGGCCCACATGTCGCCGCGCTCAAAGTCCGCGTGCGCCTCGTCAGTCAGCCTGGAGGTGTCCTGCGCGAGGGGGATGACCTTCAGTGCGAACTCCTCGATCGTGACGCCGATTCCCACGTAGAGCCCTGTCACCTCGGCGGCTTCGAAGAGGTTCTCGCTCAGTGAGCGCAGCACGTCGAGAGCCGTCAGCTTCTCGGCCCCGATGTCGAGCGATTCCTTGATGTACTCGTCGCGAAACGAGGTGATCCCATCCGCGGCCGCACCGAGCTCCTTGATGCCCGCGGAATAGAAGCTCTGAGCCGTGTCGAACTCGCGGGAGGCGGTGGCATAGGCGGTCGGATCGCAGCTACCTTTCAGCGTGATGTTGGTGCTTAGCGACAGTGTGTCACCGGCAGAGCCGGCGCAGTCGGAACCCATCGTGTACTGGATCTGCGGGGTGCCCGCGGCACTCGTCGGGCTGACGAGTGGGACTGTCAGCGGCGGCCCTGGTTCCCCCGTAGGGCTGCATACGTCCGTGGCGAAGAGAGTGGGGAGCCCGGCTAAGTTGCCCTGGGGCTCCCCCGAACCGGGGGTCGCCGGACCGAAGATGAGCGTGAGCGCGCTCGGGCTGGCGGTGCCCGACACTGTCATTGAGACGTTCGTGTACTGAGGCTCTGGGGTGAACGGGAAGTCGCAATTGACCGTGCCGTTCTCGGTCAGCGCGAGCGAGCCGGTGATCGACCCGTTCGCGACCGTGAGTGTGAGCGGGCCGGTCCACGCATCCGAACAGGTGTAGGGCCCGGTGTAACTCGGCGTACCTTCCCCCTCGATGTACTCGCGGCTGCTGGTCAGGCTCATCGTGCCGGTCCAAGCGCTGCTCGTGCCCGACACCGCCGCGGCGTTTTCAGACGACGCGACGGCCACAGTCGCACCAGCCCCGGCAAAAACCAGCACCCCAACCAGCGCAACAATCGTCCGCCCGCGCCCTCGGGCGGGCAAGCAACGCTGCCGACGCGAATCCATCTTTCCGATACCCCCGCGAGGAGGCTAGCACCACCAGCCCGAGCCGCAATCCCGCCACAGCGCGGCGGGCGCTTCGTTGCCCCGTTGCGCGCGACGAGCGACAGCCCGGCACGCAGCCGACATCACGCGGATCCGGCAGCAGCTGCAGTCGGATCTGCGGGCGTCCGGACGCGCCACCCCTGAGCAGAACGTGCAGCTGTTCGGGGCATAACGCGGCGCCAACGTCCGACTGGTGCACGCTGGGCGCTCCGAGCGGCCGGGAACTTAGATCGGAACGCCTGCTGCTGCGAGCGCTTCTCGGGCGTTGGCGACGCCCGAAACTCTGACCGCGGTGAAGCCGGACCGGGCCGCTGCCTCAACGTTCAGAGCGCTGTCGTCGATGAACAACACCTGGTCGGCGGGGACAGGAAGGCGGCTGGCGACACACTCGAGGGAGACTTCCTCGTCGCTGTCGACGAGTGTCATCTCGCGCATCTGCCTATAGCCGCGGTAGTCGACGAGCACTCCGCCAAGGTCAAACAACACCACGTCAAGACGCTCGGGCATAGCCGGAGCATAGAACCAGTGACTCCCGCACCAGCGCCGATCATGTGGGCGAGCAGCCTCGCCGCAGCGCTGTCGCTCAGCGCGCGAGCAACAGCGGCGAGTTCATTCGATACGAGCGGGCGACGACCGCGCTGGTTCGGCCATCAGCCGCGCGCCAGGGCCGCGTCCACGACGACCTCAACCCCGGTGAGTCGCCCCGCGAGATCGGCACTCAGGCCGTAGCGCGCAGCCAGGGCCGCCGGCGGCGTGTAGCTGACCTGAGTCTGATTTCCATCCGCCCAGACCAGCACCTTGAGCGGTAGATCGAGCGCCGCGAGCGGCACCGCTTCCATCACCGCGGTCCCTGCCGCAGGATTACCGAAGATCACGACCCTGGTCTCACGAAGCTCGAGCCCGGCCGCGTGCGCCTCGCCGCTGTGGTCGATCACCGCGAACAGCTTGATCCCCTTCGACGCGAGCACCTGCTCGATACGGGAGATCGTGTCCGCGACGCTCCACGGGCTCGGCTTCGTAACGATGGCGCCGGCAGTCTGATCGGTCATAGCAGCGGGTTCCTCTTGCGAGTCGCACGAGAGGGTACGCACACAGCAAGAGCGGCGCATCGTTCAAACGCGACGCGAGTCTAGGCGAATGTCGGTTGGACTTCCGACAGCGCGGTGGAGCCGCGCGAAGCGGCGGCGTACGGGCGTGCTTTGCCGATCGGAAACAGCAGTCAGCCGCAGCTGTGGAGGACTTCCAGCCAGACAGCGGCATGCGTTGCGGTGAGCGGCTACAGTCGGTGCACGCGTGAGCGAGTTTTTTGAGCCGCCACCGCCGCTCGAGCGACCGGTGCGTCTAGCGCCCCGGCCTGCGTGGAGGCACGCGCCGTCGGGCACGCTGGCGGGCGCTGTGACGCTTCAGTTGGTGCTCGCCCGCACGGACCAGGTCGCAGTCTGTGTGACGCGGTTGGGTGCCTACCTGACCGGCTTTGAGCTCGAGCTCGTCACGATGGCCTGCGGCGAGTCTGACTCTCTCGATCCCTTCCTGTTCGGCGCGCGGTCGCTGCGTCGCGGGCGCCAGACCGCGGACGGCATGCCGCCGGAGAAGCTGAGATTCGGCGTCGAGTTCGCCGACGGAACGAAGGCAACGAACACCTCGCAGCCGCTGGGCCCGCTCGGGAATGATCCTCCGCCCGGCCCGGTGTTCAGTCCGCGCGGCGCCAGCGGTGGCGGCGGCGGCAACTGTCGCCAGAGCATCTGGGTGTGGCCGCTCCCGCCCGCTGGCAAGCTAGCGTTCGTCTGCGAATGGCCGGCCGCCGGCATCCCGCTAACCCGCCACGAGATCGACGCGCAACTCATCCTCGACGCCGCAAGCCGGGCACAACAGCTC
>JBEKNK010000002.1:0-67100 GCA_049522915.1 Solirubrobacteraceae bacterium
CGTCTCAGATCGAGCGGGGCCGGCCCCGGCAGCCACGGGGCCGGCCCACTCCTTGAGGAGGATTACTTCACTTCACTGCCTTCTAGGGTTACTTACCTTTCCTCTAGAAGTTGAATTGCTTGTAGTTGGCCTTGGTGAACTCCAGTGGGTCCGAGAAGATGATCGTGTTCTTGTTCGCACCCGTGGTCGCGTTGGTCGACGTCGCAACAGTCCACGTCGCCGGGCCGCTCACCAGCGAGCCGCTCGGGCCGTGCGGGCAGCTGAACGTGCTGCCAGCGTGGATCTTGTTGGCGACGGCGAGAGACGCGACGCAGTCGATCATCTCGCCCTGGCCGATCTCGTTCCAGAGGAACAGAGCCTGGAGCGAGCCGTTGGCGAAGTACGTCCGGTTCGACAGCGGTTCGCCGATTCCGAAGACGCCGATCTTGCCGGCCTTGCCGAGATCCGAGACGGCCTCGGCCGTGCCGATCACCGCGTTGCCGTCGATCGGCAGGATCGCCTTCAGGTTCGGGTTGGCGTGGATCATCGCCTCAGCCTGCGTCAGCGACGTCGCGACGATCGACTGTCCGTAGCCAATCGGCGCCCACGTGATCTTCGGGTACTTCGACTTGACGTAGGCTTTCATTGCGCTGATCCAGGCGAGCTGGATCGTCGCGGTTGGGGTCGAGGACATGATCCCGAGCTCGGCGTCCGGTCCCTCAGCCTTGACCGCCGCGTTGATCACGCCCTGCGCGATCGTGTTGTACGCGGTGTCCTGGATGAAGAAGTCACGCGCCGACGGCACGTCCGAGTCGAACGTGATGACCTTGATGCCGGCCTTCATGGCCGCCTTCAGCGCGGCCGCCGGGACCTCCGGGTCATCGGAGGTCATCGCGATCACGTTGACCTTCTTCGCGATGTCCGACTCGATGTCGGTGACCTGGCCGGACGCCGACGCCGTCGCCGGCCCACCATAGGCCACGGGGTGGCAGATGTTGTATGCCGCCGCGGCATCGTTGACGCCCGTCTGGTTGGCGGTGAACACCGCCAGGCCCTGCAGCTTGAACTCGAGCGCCAGCTTGATGCAGGGCGCGCTCGCGACGGCGCTCGACGCGGTCCCCAGCACCAGGCCACCGGCCAGCGCGACCCCCACGATCACGCTCGTGCCCGCAACTGCGAGCCGCCGCCGGACGCTCCATCTGTGAATCACTTGCACCACGTTCACTCCTCTCGTTCCTTCGTTGTAGGTTGAACAAGCTTGGAAGGCTTCATGTCGTGTCAGGCGCCTGTGGCGGCGCATTTGGCGCCGCGATTCCGAGCCTCGCGCGCAGCATCTCGAGCGTCGAGCCGCCCTCCCGGCGGTCCGTCATGCCCTTCACGGTCAGTGAGCCGAGCAGCAGGACGCCGATCGCAATCGACGTCCAGGTGTCGCTGACGCCGTCGTCGAGCAGCCCCGGCGTCAGCCACCCGAGGATGAACGACGCGACGACCACACCCGGGACGAGGCCGGCGCCGCCGAAGATGTCCACACCGCCGAGGACGACCGCCGTGATCGCCGGGAGCAGGAGCGTCGGGCCGAGATCGTCGCGGGCCGTGTTGTAGGTCGCAGCGATGCACATTCCCGCGATTGCCGCGAACGTCGCCGAGAGCACGAACGCGCGGATCCGTGTGAGTGAGACGCGCACACCGGCATAGGCGGCGGCGTCGCGGTTGTGACCGACCAGGACGAGCTGGCGGCCGAAGCGGGTGCGATGGACGATCGCCGTCGCGATGACCGCCAGCAGGCCGAACCAGATCAACTGGTTGGGAATCTGGATCGTTGAGCTGAGGTTGCCGGTCCCCAGCAGCGAGTCGAACTTGCCCGGGAAGCCGTACGGCGGCACGGAGCCCTCCCAGGCGACCGCGGCGCTTTGCAGGATGAACCAGCCGGCGAGCGTCACGAGCAGCGACTCGAGCTTGAAGTAGGTGATGACCAGCCCCTGGACCAGGCCGATCAGCGCCGCGAGCACCACGGAGAGCACGACGGCGAGCCAGATGCTCATGCCGCCGAGATGGAACTCCGCCATCATGACGCCGGCGAAGCCCGACATCGCCCCGACCGACAGGTCGATGTCACCGGCGAAGATCACGAACATCACACCGAGCGCGATCATCGAGGTGAAGAGGAAGTTCTGGCCGTCACCCAACATGCTGATCGCCCCGTTGCCCCAGCCGCCGCCCCAGAAGCTGGAGACACCGATGTTGAAATAGAGGAGCTCGGCCGTGAGCAGGGCCACGAGCGACAACACCCAGCGCGTGTCCGTGTTGAAGCGCCGGCGCCGCGGCCGCCTCCGCGTCTTCGCGGCGGCGCTCACGGGGCTCTTCCCGATCCGTGTTCGTGCGCGAGCTGCCATCGACCCAGCGGACCCGCCAGCGCCTCGCGCAGCGAGTACCCGCCGGTCTGGTAGCGGTCGAGCAGGATGGCGGCCAGCAGCAGGACGCCGACCGCCGCCGCGTCCCAGACCTGCGGCACGCCGAGAATCACCACCGCCTGGGTCGTGACCTCCAGGAACAGCGCCGCGATGAAGCTCCCGACGACACCGCCGCGCCCACCGGTCAGTGCCGTGCCGCCGATCAGCGCGGCCGCGATCGAGTAGAGGTTGATGCTGGTCGAGGTGCCGCTCTGCGAATCTGCCGAGCCGACGTGCACGAGAAACGCAAGGCCGCCGAGGCCGGCGAGCATCCCGCAGACGGTGTAGGCGGAGATCAGCACCCACCGAACGCGGATGCCGGCGCGGAACGCCGCCTCGGCGTTGCTGCCGACGGCGTAGAGCGAGCGACCCCACGCCGTTCGCCAAAGGGCGAGCGCCGCCAGCACGGTCACGACGACCCCGGGGACGAGCATGTAGGGAATCTCGGGGAGCAGGTCGCCATTGCCGATGGTCGCGTAGGAGGGCGGCAGGGTGCTGGCGGTCCCGCTGCCGGCGATCAGCGTCTGGACGCCCTGGTAGACGATCAGCGTGCCGAGCGTCACGATGATCGGCGGGATCCGCGCGAAGACGACGAACAGCCCGTTGACGAGCCCGAGGCCGATGCCGATCCCGAGTGCGAGGGGAAGCATCAGCCACACCGAGGAGCCGTCGTCCTGAGCCAGGAAGCCGGTCGACACGGCGACCATGCCGAGAACCCCCGCGACCGAGAGGTCGATCCCGCGCACGAGGCAGACGATCGTCTGGCCGACAGCGAGAATCGCCAGCGGCATCGCGTCCGCCAGCATGAACGAGATGTACCCGTTTTCGCCGAAGCCGCGGTTATCCAGGTAGGTGACGAAGAAGATCGCGAGGGTCAGGATGACCAGCAGCAGCTCGCGCCTTCGCACGAAGCGCCGCAGCGCCGAGGAGCGCTGCTCGCTACCGCCGTGGGTGCTCGGCGGCCCCCCGGGCGATTGCGGGACGCCGGTCACCTCGGCTCCTCCGCGACGATCATCAGGCGGAGCCGTGCGAGTGTGATCTGATCGCCCGCAACCTCGCCGACGGCACGGCCCTCGTAGATCGCGATCACGCGGTCGCACACGAAGACGAGCTCCTCGAGCTCGGAGGAGATCATGACGACGGCGATGCCGCTGTCGCTGATCCCGTCGATGATCCGGTAGATGTCCTCCTTCGCTCCGACGTCGACGCCGCGGGTGGGCTCGTCGAAGATTGCGACCCTGGGCTTTGCGAGCAGCCAGCGCGCGAACATTGCCCGCTGCTGGTTGCCGCCGGACAGCGACTTGATCGGGGCGCGCAGCGACTGGAAGATCACGTGTGTGCGTTCCGCCCCCTGCTCGGCGAGGTGGAACTCGGCGGCCGGGCGCAGCATCGGCCCGACGCGCGAAAGCGTCGGCACGACAGCAGCCGTGACGTTTGCGGCCAGCTCGACGTTGGCGAAGACGCCGTTGCGCCCGCGGTCCTCGGGCAGATAGATCAGGCCCGCGCCGATCGAGGCCGCCGGGCTGCGACGCTTCAGCGCCTTCCCGCCCAGCACGACGCTGCCGGCCGCAGGCCGCAGTCCGAAGATCGACTCGGCGATCTCGGTCCGGCCGCTGCCGACCAGCCCGGCGAGGCCGAGCACCTCGCCCCGGCGAACGGTGAAGCTGATGTCGCTGAAGCTCCCCGGCGCGCTCAGCCCATCGACCTCGAGCACCGTCTCCGCGCTCGCGAGGTCGCGGCGGCGGCGCTGGCGTAGCGCGATGTCGTGCCCGACCATCGCCGAGATCAGCTTCTCGCGCGAGGCCTCGCCAGGCTCGAAGTCCTTCACGACCTTCGCGTCGCGCAGGACCGTTACGCGGTCGCTGATCGCGAGCACCTCGTCGAGGCGGTGAGAGATGAAGGCGAGCGTGAAGCCGCGCTCGCGCAGCTGACGCATCACGGCGAAGAGGACGCCCGCCTCGCGGGCCGTCAGCGGCGATGTCGGCTCGTCGAAGAAGATCACGTTGCAGCGGTGCACGAGCGCGCGCGCACACTCGACCAGCTGCTGCTCAGCGATGCTCAGGCTCGACGCGGGCCTGCGCGGATCGATGTCGAGGCCGACCTGCGCGAAGAACGCGCCGGCGCTGCGCTCCATCTCCCTCCAGTCGACCGAGAAGGGAAGGCGGCCGCGCGGGAGGATCCCGACGAACAGGTTCTCGACCACCGAGAGCGTCGCCATCAGCGTCGGCTCCTGCGGGACGAGGTAGATGCCGCGGTGCTGTGCCGACCGCGGCGTGAGGCCGGCCAGCGGCTGACCGCCGAGCACCAGCTCGCCGCCGTCGGGCTGGTGGATGCCGGCCATCACCTTCAGCAGCGTCGACTTGCCGGCTCCGTTCTCCCCAACGAGGGTGTGAATCTCACCCGGCTCGAAGGCCACCGAGACGTCGATCAGCGCCCTCGCGCCCGCGAAGGCCTTGCTGATGTCGAGCGCCGCGTAGCGGGTCGGGGCGTGGGTGAAGGAGTCGCTCGCCGCCGTGCGCCGCGGGGCCGGGGTGGCTCGGAGACGTAGTGCCGCGAGGCTCACACGGCGTCCCCGTCCACACCGGGCACACTCCGCGCCGGCTCACGCCCAGCGCGACGCTTGAGCGCTCTCCTCCTCATGCTCCCGCCCATTGCAAGCCATTGTAAGCATACGTATGCAGTCCACGTCAAGTGGGACCTGAACGACCAATTTCGTGACCTTTTGCCAGCGGCGCCACCGCGTTCCGCACGCCCTGCCTGTGCGAACGATCAGCCGCCCTGGCGGGAGCGCACGGGGGGGCGCTCGTCGGCGGTGCGACGGCCGACCGAGGTCAGGCCGCCGCCGGAGCGGCGGTCGACCCTCGAACGATCAGCGTCGGTTGGAAGACCATCCGCGGCGCCCGCGCGCCGCCGTCATCGCCTTCACCGTCGCCGCCGTTACCGACCGCCAGCTCGATTCCCGCCGCCATGATCTCGGCGAGCGGCATCCTCACCGTCGTCAGGCCCGGGACCGTCGCGGCCGCCATCGGGATGTCGTCGAAACCGACGATCGAGAGATCGACCGGCACACCGACACGAAGCTCGAACGCGGCGTGCAGCAGCCCGATCGCGAGCGTGTCCGTCGCCGCGATGATCGCGGTCGGCGCCGGCGAGCATCGCAACAGCGCTGCGAGCGCGAGCTCGCCACCGGCAAACGTGTTCGGCACCTGTCGCACGTAGCCGCGCACGCTCGGCAACCCGGCCGCGGCCAGGTACTCGGCGTAGGCCGCCCGGCGCTCGTGGATGTCGCCCAGGGATGCGGCGCCGACGAAGGCGATCCGCTCGTGCCCGCGCGAGGTGAGGTGATGCATCGCGGCGTGAATGCCGGCGCGGTTGTCGACGCCCACGGTGGGGAACGGGTGGCCACGTCGCTCCGAGCCGTGCCAGAGGGCGACGACCCCGACCGGCGCGCGGCGTAGATCCTCGAGCAGCCGGCGCTCGTCGCGGAAGTCGCCGAGCAAGACGATCGCGTCGCACTGACGCGCCTCGAGCACGGCCGCGAGGGCGAGCGCCTCGTCGGCCTTGGCGCCCGCGTGGCCGAGCACGACCGAGTATCCCCGCTCCTTGGCCTCGACCGACAGCGCGTCGACCGCGCCGGCAAAGAACGGGTCCGTGATGTCGCGGACGACAGCTCCAAGCAGCATCGTCGGCGCACCGCGCAGCGCCCGCGCGAGCGGATGCGGCCGGTAGCCGAGCTCGCTCGCGATCTCCTGGACGCGCTGGCGCGTCACAGCGGATACCGAGATGCGCCCCGGCGTGTCGTTGAGGATCCGCGACACCGTGCTCTGCGCAACGCCCGCGGCCGCAGCCACGTCCTTCATCGTCACGGCGCGGCGGCGGTTCCTGCCTCTGTCGTAGCGCCGCTCAGTCATCCTGGCATCGCATGCGACTCACGCGATGGTCGCGAACTGGTTCTGCGCACGTGATCATGAGTCAAACGGCGGCGGTCATCGGGCTAGCGTCCGCCAAGGTATCGCTTCCCGGCGCTCGCCGACTGCTTGCGGCGCCGGCGCCGGCCCAACCCGCGGGCTTGGCCCGCGCTCAGCTCACCCCGACGCGCGGGCAGATGCGCGCCCGCGCGCACCTCACCTCACCCCGACGCGCGGGCACATGCGCGCCAGCGCGCACCTCAGCTCACCCCGACGCGCGGGCACATGCGCGCCAGCGCGCACGCTTCGCAAGCCGGCGCACGCGCGAAGCAGGTTCGCCGGCCGTGGCGGAGCAGGTTCATGTGCAGCTCGAGCTCCTCGCCGGGCGGCGTGATTGCGAGCATCGTGTCGTGGAGCTCCTCGAAGGGGGCGCCCGGGCGCAGCAGGCCGAGCCGCGTCCCGACGCGCGCGACGTGGGTGTCGACCGGGACCTCGCGCGCGCCGAAGCTGAACAGCAGCACGCAGGCGGCCGTCTTGCGTCCGACGCCGGGGAGAGCGCACAGCGTTTCGCGGCTCTGCAGGGGCGGCGCCTCGCGCATCCAGTCGAGGCTGAGCGGGTCGCCGATCGCCTCGAGGATCTCCTGGATGCGCGCCGACTTGACCTTCGAGATACCGCCGGGGCGGATCGCCTCCTCGACCTGCGAGCGGGGCGCGTCGCGGACCGCCCGCCAATCGGTGCTGCCCGCGCGCGCGTCGCCGAAGCGGTGGCGCAGCGCGAGGAACGCGACGTCGCGGTTGCGGTCGTTGGTGTTCTGCGAGAGCACGGTCAGGATCAGCTCGTCCAGCGGGCGCCCGTGCGGCTCCGCGGCGGGCCGGCCGTAGATCTCGCGCAGGCGGTCGCGCAGGCGGGCGACCCGCGCGGGGTCCGCTCGCCGGTGGATCGTGGTGGGATCGCTCACGCCGCTATCCTCGCGCGTCGGCATGGCCGAGGTCGCCCACCACACCGACGAGATCGACGGCGAGCCGGTCAGCTGGCGCTCGGCGCCCGGCGGGGATCCGCCGGCGCTGTACATCCACGGCGTGCCGAACAGCTCGCTGGTCTGGCACTCCTTCCTGCAGCGAAGCGGCGGGCTCGCGCTCGATCTGCCGGGCTTCGGCGACGCGATCAAGGCCGCCACCTTCCCCTTCTCGATCGCCGGCTATGACGGTTACATCGAGCGCTTCCTCGACTGGCGGGAGCTCGATCGCGTCAACCTCGTGATGCACGATTGGGGCGCCGCCGCGCTGGCCTTTGCGCAGCGCGCGCCCGAGCGCATCGGGCGGATCGTGCTGATCGACGCGCTGCCCCTGTTCGAGGGCTATCAGTGGCCGCGGGTCGCGCGGATCTGGCGCACGCGGGGGCTCGGCGAGCTGCTGATGGGCAGCCTCACGCCGCGCCTGCTGCGCCGCGCCCTGCGCGACGCAAACGCCACGGCGATCCCCGAACGCGACCTGCGCGAGATGTACGTGACGCTCGACTTCGGGACGCAGCGCGCGATCCTCAAGCTGTTCCGCTCGGTGGGGCCGGGGACGCTCGCGAGCGCCGGGGCGCGCCTGGGTGAGCTGGACGCGCCGGCGCTGATCGTGTGGGGCGCGCTCGATCCGTTCGTTCCGGTGGAGGCCGCGCTGCAGTACGCCGAGGCGCTCGGCGGGGAGTGCGAGCTGGAGCTCCTGCAGGACGCCGGACACTGGCCGTGGCTCGACCGGCCGGATGTCGTGGAGACCGTCGCAGGTTTTCTCGCGCGAAACTGAGCGGGCCGATACGATCACCGCGGATGACGGCTCGCCTCGCTTTGATGCGGGGACGCGTTTTGCCGAACGGACGGGTCGATCTGCTGCGCCAATGTGCCCTGTTCGGCTTCGCGTACCTGCTCTACCGCCTCGTGGAGGGCATCGTGGGCGGCAATACCGTCGTGGCCTTCGCTCACGCGCGTGAGCTGATCTCGCTCGAGCGCTCGCTGCACATCTTCGTCGAGCCCCAGATCCAGGCCTGGGCGACGAGCAGCCATCTGCTGGTGGTCGTCGCCGCCTACGTCTACATCAACGCGCAGACGACGATCCTGATCGCGCTGCTGCTGTACCTGTATATCGCGCACAACCGCAGCTACTACTTCGTGCGCAACATGCTGTTCGTCGGCATGGCGATCGGCCTGCTCGGCTACGGCCTGTTCCCGACCGCGCCGCCGCGCTTCCTGCCCGAATGGGGCTTCATCGACAGCCTCGCCCAGGTCACCCATCAGGCCACCAACGGCACGATCGCGAAGGTCTTCTTCAACCAGTACGCGGCGGTCCCGTCGATGCACGTCGCCTGCGCCGTGATGCTCGGCTGGACGCTGTCGCGGCTCGTGAAGCTGCGTGCCGCGAAGGTCTTCTGGGCGCTCTGGCCGCTGTTCATCACGTTCATGACGGTGATCACGGCCAACCACTTCCTGATCGACGCCGTGCTCGGGCTGGCGGTCGCGGGCGTCTCCTTCGTCGCCGCGCGCGCGCTCGCCACGCTGCGGCCACACGCCTGGACCTTCCGCACCCCGGCGCACTCCCCCGCCGGGGCACCGGCACACGCGCCGGTCGCCGTGACGTGAGCACGCCGCCGGTGACGGAGCGCCCGCCCGGGCGCGAGCGCCGGGTGCTCCCGCCGCTGGCCTCCGTCGAGGGGCGGGCGATGATGCGCAACCGCCTGATCGACTCGCGCCTGACGCCGAACACGATCTCGCTGACGGGCCTCGCGCTGAACCTGCTCGCCGCGGCGCTGGTCTGGCGCCAGCTGTTCTTCCTCGGCGGAGTCGCCTTCATCGTCGGCTCGATCATGGACACCCTCGACGGGCGCTACTCGCGGATGTCGGGCAAGGGCACGGCGTTCGGCGCCTTCCTCGACTCGACGCTCGACCGCTGCGAGGAGGGGATCGTGCTGACCGCGGTCGCCGTCAGCTTCGCCCGCCAGCACAACGAACTCGCGGTCGCCGCGGTCGTCGTCGCCGTGCTGGCCTCGCTGATGGTCTCCTACACCCGCGCGCGCGCGGAGGCGCTCGGGGTCGAGTGCAAGGTGGGCATCGCGACCCGCGCCGTGCGCGTCGTGATCCTCTCGATCGGCCTGATCTTCGCCCGCGGCGCCTCGCTCGGGCATTTCGACCTGCTCGTCGTCGCCGTCTACGTGCTCGCGATTCTCAGCACGATCACCGTGCTGCAACGCATCATGCACGTCCACAGCGAGCTGAGCGGCGCGTAACCGCTCACGCCGCGCCGAGTAACCTCTGATTGGAACTCGAGAAGGGATGAGTGGACACGTGAGCACCACCAACGGCCATTCGGCCCACACCAACGGCAGCGCCGGTCGCCAGCAGGACAAGGTGCGCGTCGCGATCATCGGCGTCGGCAACTGCGCCTCCGCGTTCGTTCAGGGCATCCACTATTACCGCGACGCCGACCCGGCCAAGTCGGTGCCGGGCCTGATGCACGTCGATCTCGGCGGCTACCACGTCCGTGACATCGAGTTCACCGCCGCCTTCGACATCGACGTCGAGAAGGTCGGCAAGGACCTCGGCGAGGCGATCTGGTCGGGGCAGAACAACACGATCAAGTTCTCAGAGGTCCCCTCGCCGCTCGGCATCCCCGTGCACCGCGGGATGACCCACGACGGGCTCGGCAAGTACCTCTCGCAGAAGATCACCAAGGCCCCCGGCGAGACCGCCGACATCGTCGGCATCCTGCGCGACACCCACACCGACGTGGTCGTCTCCTACCTCCCGGTCGGCTCCGAGCAGGCGACCAAGTGGTATGTGGAGCAGGTCCTCGAGGCGGGCTGCGGCTTTGTCAACTGCATCCCCGTCTTCATCGCACGTGAGGATTACTGGAACAAGCGCTTCAAGAAGGCCGGCCTGCCGATCGTCGGCGACGACATCAAATCCCAGGTCGGCGCGACGATCGTGCACCGCTCGCTCGCCCGCCTGTTCCACGACCGCGGCGTCGAGCTGGAGCGCACATCGCAGCTGAACGTCGGCGGCAACATGGACTTCTACAACATGCTCGAACGCGAACGGCTCGAGTCCAAGAAGATCTCCAAGACCAACGCCGTGACCTCGATCGTCGGCCACGCGATGGCCGCCGACGATGTCCACGTGGGTCCCTCGGACTACGTGCCGTGGCTGACCGACCGCAAGTGGGCGCACATCCGCCTCGAGGGGCAGGCGTTCGGCGACGTGCCGCTGAACCTCGAGCTCAAGCTCGAGGTCTGGGACTCGCCCAACTCGGCGGGCATCGTGATCGACGCGGTCCGCTGCTGCAAGCTCGCGCTCAACCACGGCGTCAGCGGCCAGCTCGACGGGCCCAGCTCCTACCTGATGAAGTCGCCCTACAAGCAGCGCCCCGACGACATCGCGCGCGCCGACACCGAGCGCTTCATCGAGCGCTACTCCGCTCGCACGACCCCCAAGACCGTCGCCGCCAAGACCGTCGCCGCCAAGGCGCGCGCGAAACCCGCGAAGTAGAGCCGCGCTCGCGCGCTCGCGGGGTTTCGAACCGAGCGCTGCCGCTGCGTATGCTGGCGAACGTGCCGTTCGCGATCGCTCAGGTTTCACCGCACGCATGGGAGGCCCGCACCGAACTCGGCCTGTACGTCGAGCGCGTCTCCGCCGAGCTCGCCTCGCGCGGCCACCGTGTGCTCGTCGTCGCGCCGTCGCAGTCGGCGCGGGGCGCGGCCAGCTCGCGCCGGAAGCTGCGCGACGCGCGGGAGGATCCGGCGAGGCTGCTCGGGGACGACGGCGAAGTAGGCCTGTTCCTCGCCGGCGAGGTGCTCTCGCCGACCTGGCGCGGACCCGGCCTGCCGGTCGACGTCGCCCGCACCGTCGAGGAGCTGCTGTCGCTGCTGCCGCTCGACTTCGTCCACGTGCACGAGCCATTCGCGCCGAGCGCGGCCAGCGCCGCGCTGCGCCACTCGCGCGCCCTGAACGTCGGCAGCTTCCACGCGCCGAGCGAGCATCTGCTCTCGACCCAGGTGGCACGTCACTTCGTCGAGCTGTTCTTCGGCCGCCTGGACGCGCGCGTCGCGAGCTACGCCGCCACGGCGGCGCTGATGGGCTCCCACTTCCCCGCCGACTACCGCGTGATCACGCCGATGGCGACGCAGAGCGCGCCACGCGGCCCGCGCCAGGGGCCGCTGCGGATCGCCTTCATCGTGGCGGAGGAGCGCGCCGCTCTGCGCACCTTCCTGCGAGCGCTGCGGCGGCTGGGGACCAGCACCGACTGGGAGGCGACGGTGCTTGGCAGCGCGGGATCCTCGAGCCGGGTCGCCCTGCGCACCGATCTGCGCGCGCGCGTGCGCTTCCTCGACGGCGGCGAGGGCCAGCGGGCGGCGGTGCTCGAGAGCGCCGACGTCCTCGTGCTCGCCTCGGCCGGCGCGCTGAGCGCGCCGGGACTCGCGCTCGAGGCGATCGGCGCCCGCGCCGTCCCGCTCGCCTCGCGCCTGGACGTCTACGAGGAGGTGCTGGCCGGAGGCGACCGTGGCCCGCTGTTTGAGCCCGGCGACGTCGACACCCTGGCGGCCCAGCTCGGCCGGCTGGCAGCGGACCCGGCGCTCGTCGAGCGCCTCGTCAGCGCCGCCGATGACTTCCGCGCATCGCTCAGCGCGGCGCGCGTCGTCGATCAGCTCGAGGAGGTCTACGGCGCCGTCGCGCAGCGTCGCCGTGATCCGCCGCCCCGGCGCTCGCCGGCCCGCGGGCGGGCGATGATCGACGTCGACCTGCACATGCACACAGACCACTCCTCGGACTGCGCGACGCCGGTCGAGGTGCTGCTTGCGACGGCCAGGGCGGAGGGCCTCGGCGCGATCGCGATCACCGATCACAACGAGGTCTCCGGCGCGCTGGAGGCGCTCGGCAAAGCCGAGGGGATCAAGGTCATCGTCGGCGAGGAGGTCAAGACCGCGACGCAGGGCGAGGTGATCGGGCTGTTCCTACGTGAACGAATTCCACGCGGGCTGAGCCTGCAGCAGACGGTGGCCGAGATCCGCCGCCAGGGCGGATTGGTCTACGTCCCCCACCCCTTCGACCGCATGCACACCGTTCCGGGCTACGAGCACCTGCTGGCGATCCTCGACGAGATCGACGCGCTCGAGGTCTTCAACCCGCGGGTCGCGATCGGCTCCTTCAACGAGGAGGCCGCGCGCTTCGCCGCGAAGTACCGCCTGACCGCGGCCGCCGGGTCCGACGCGCACGTCGCCGCAGGCCTGGGCTCGGTGCGCGTGCGGATGCGCGACTTCGACGGTCCGGACGAGTTCCTCGAGTCCCTGCGCGAGGCCGAGATCCACACGAGGCCCTCGAGCCTGCTCTACGTCCAGGCGCTGAAGTTCCTCGAAACGAAGGCGACGCCGCAGGGAGCGCGCCGCGCGCGCCGGGCGCGCCGGGTGCGACGCGCGATGCGCAAGTCCTGATGCACCCCCAAGGACAACCCTGCGGACCGGGGAAGTTGATCGGGCCGATGCCTGCGACCGACGACGAGATCCGCGAGAAGTACCTCGAGCGCGCGATCCGCGAATTGAACCTGCTGACCCGCGACATCCAGGCCTGCGACCGCTGCCCGCGCGGGTCGCTGATGCCGGTGCTCGGCTCCGGTCACCCGCAGGCCGACATCATGATGGTCAAGTATGCGCCGCGACCCTCGGAGATCGAGGAGGGCGTCGCGTTCTACGGCCGCTCGGGCAGCGCCCTGATGAAATCGTTGCGACGCCTGCAGATCGATCCGCTCGCCGTCTACGGCACGCTGTTCGCCAAATGCCCGGTCGCCGACCCCTCGCTCGCCGACCCGGCCTGCCTCGCCCGCGTCACCGAGGAGATCGCGATCGTCGCACCCAAGATCATCGTCACGATGGGCGAGGACGCCCTCTACGCGCTCGACGAGCTGATGCTCCCACTAGCCCACCCGCTCCAGCCGCGGATCGGCGAGATCCAGCAGCTCACGCCACAGATCGCCGTCCTGCACGTGCCGAACATCGACCAGGCACTGGACGACGAGCGAGCCAAGCGCGCCTTCTGGGCGAGCTTCCGCGTGCTCGGCGACTGGTACTCCGAACTGCCACCGTATTAGGCGGCCCGCCCCGGGCGCGGTTTTGGCCGCCGTCGGTCCGCCGCAACCGGCGGGGCGTTCGCGCCACCAACCAGGCGAGCGACGGAGCGCTCCCTATGTGAGATCCGGTTGGGCGGCAGGGCCGCCGGTGGGGACGGCGAAGATCACTCGGTGGTGTCGACCCTCACTCCGGCCGCCGTGTTCGTGCCAAGTGGCCAGGGCTGGAAGCAGATCGGCGAGCTGAGCCTGGCGTTCGGCCTCTCGTCGCTGATCGGGCTCGAGCGCCAGTGGCGCCACAAGTCGGCGGGACTGCGGACGCATGCACTCGTGGGCGTCGGTGCCGCGCTCTTCCTGCTGGTCAGCAAGTACGGCTTCAGCGACGTTCTCGGCAGCCATGTGATCCTCGACCCTTCGCGCGTCGCGGCCCAGATCGTCACCGGCATCGGCTTCATCGGCGGCGGCCTGATCTTCGTGCGCTCGGACGCGGTGCAGGGCCTCACAACCGCCGCGATCGTGTGGATCACAGCCGCGATCGGCATGGCCTGCGGCGCTGGCCTGCCGCTGCTCGCGCTCGTCGTCACGGTGGCGCACTTCACCGTCGTGTTCCTGTTCCCCCACCTGGAGGCGAGGCTGCCGCGCTCGCGCTACCTCGGAACCGGGCTGCGCGTCGTCTACGCCGACGGGCGCGGCCTGCTGCGGCAGATTCTGGACGAGAGCGCCCGCCTGGGATTCGCGGTCGTGCGGCTTGACACTCACCAGCTCGAACACGATGTTCGCGGCGCGCCCGCGGTTGCCGTCAACCTGATGGTCCAAGGGCAGCCGACCCCGGAGAGCCTCGCCGCGGCGCTGCATGACCTCGATGGAATCTTCGAGGTCACCGCCACCACCGACCTCACGCACTCCGCCGCGTGAAGGCCGAGCACCGCCGGGCGCCGCCGCTCGCCCGCCCCGGCGCTTTAGCGGGCGCTTAGATCCCCGTAATCGCCTGCATATGGTGATGTTGTTTGATTCCTGATGTGAGCGCCACCGGTCCGCATGTCTGCCCCCGCTGTGGAGAGCGCGTGAGCGCGTTCGCCGCCGGCTGCGCACTCTGCGGCGCCGATCTCGATCCGCGGCGAGCCGAGCACCCCACGCTCGGCGCGCGTCTGCGGCGGCGCCTGCCGGCGCTGCGTGGGCGGCGGTCGAAGCCCTCACCCGTTCGGCGCTGAGCGCGCGCTCGACTCCGAGGGCCGCTGCGCAGGACACCGGGACACCGGGCGCCGCTGTCGGCCATCGCGAGTGGCCCGGTCTTTGGTCCAGATCGGTCGCGTTCGGGGTCGAGCCGGCCGAAAAGAGGAGGATGCGCAAAGGTCCCACTTATGTCGGCGGCTTCGTCGGCAGCTTCGGCGGCAGCCTGATCCCGAGCCTGTGGGGTGCCGGGCAGCTGTCGATGGCGTCGATCGCCCTGTTCGTGATCGGCGGCTTCGCCGGGATCTGGGTCGCCTACCGCGTGTTCGCCTGATCGACGCGTTTGAGCGACGCGACGCCGCCGGCAGCGCGCTCGGGCGCGCGAAGCTGCCGCGCCCGAGCCGCGGCACGGCGCCGTCAGAGTCGCCGGCGTGCGTAGTCGACGGCAGCCACGTCGTCGCCGCCGTGGCCCGCCGAGGCCGCCCGCTCGAGGCGATCGTGCACGACCTGTAGCAGGGGACTGGGCTCGGCCAGCTCCGCCGCCAGGTTGATGTCCTTCAACGCGAGCGCCACCGCGAACCCGGCCGTGTAGGTCCCGGCATCCATCACGCCCACCTTCTGCAACTCGTAGGGCATCGCCAGGGGGCCCGCCTCCAGCGCGCGAACAAACGTCGCGTGATCGACCCCGAGCGCATCGCAGAGGGCGAGCACGTCGCTCATCGCGACCGTGGCCGCGGTCATCCAGGCGTTGACCGCCAATTTGAGCGCGCTGCCTTCGACGCCCGTGCCGACGTGCAGCACCGAGGAACCAAGGGCTTCGAGCACCGGCCGCGCGCGCTCGAGCGCCGCATCTTCGCCGGCGACCAGCCACACCAGCCTTCCCTCGCGTGCGGGCGTGGTGCTGCCGGAGACCGGCGCGTCGAGATAGGCGACACCGTGCGCGCGAGCCAGATCGGCCAAGGCCTCGGCGCTGCGAGGGCCGACCGTGCTCGCCTGCACCCAGACCGCGTCGCCAGGCATCTCGGCGATCGCAGTCGCCATGACCGACGCGACCGCTCCGCCGTCGCGGAGCACCGTGATGATCGCCGCTGCCCCGAGTGTCGCCTCGGCCGTCGTCTCGACGGCGACGACGCCGGCTGCGCTCGCCGCGCCGGCCCGTGCCCGCTCAGGCGTGCGATTCCACAGGCGCACATCATTCCCGAGCTCGCCGAGCCGCGCCGCCATCGCGGCACCGAGCGCTCCCGCTCCGAGGACCGCCACCACACGAGCGTCAGACATGAACCTCGCCTCCTCTGGATCAGTCAGAGCGTGCCGGCCGAGGCCAGCCGGTTGGACTCGAAGTCGAGGGCGCTGAGTTCGACAAGCAGATCGTCATCCCGTCAGCAGGACGATCTTGCCGAGCTTGCCGCCGGCGGCGAAGCGCTCGTAGGCGTCGGCGACCTGCGCGAGCGGGAAGGTCGCGGCGACGGGCACCGTGACCGCACCGGACTCGAGCAACGGGAGCACGCTGCGCTCCATCCGTCGTGCGGTCTGCGCCTTCTCCTCGAGCGGCCGGCTGCGCAGCGTCGAGCCGCTGATCGTGCCGCGCTTGAACATCAGCGCGTGCATGTCGAGCTCGGCGCGCGAGCCCGCGCCCATGCCGATCGCCACGATCCGGCCGCCGTAGGCGAGGGCGTGAAGGTTGGCGGCGAGGTTGGGCGCGCCGACCAGTTCAAGGATCACGTCAAACGGGCCGTACCCGGCGAAGTCCTCGGGCGCGATCGCGATCGCGCCGAGCGCACCGACGCCCTCGCGCAGCTTGGCGTCGCGGACCGTCGCGTGAACCCGCGCCCCGGCGGCCACGCCGAGCCCGATCGCCGCCGTGCCGACGCCGCCGGCGCCGCCGTGGACCAGCAGCCGCTCGCCGGGCTGCAGGCCGGCCTGGGTGAACAGCGCGTCGTGGGCGGTCGTGAAGGTCTCCGGCACACCGCCCGCCGCCGGCCAGTCAAGCCGCGGCGGCACCGCCATCAGGATCCGTTCGTGGACAACCGCGAACTGCGCCTGGGCGCCGCCGCCGACGAGCCCCATCACGCGGTCGCCCGGCGCGAAGCGCTGCGCACCGGGCCCCAGCGCCGCCACCTCCCCCGCCAACTCCAGTCCCGGGATGTCGGGCGGCGCGCCCGGCGGGGCCGGGTAGCCGCCGGCGCGCTGCATCAGATCCGCTCCGTTCAGCCCGGCGGCCGCCACCCTGACCAGCACCTCACCCGCGCCCGGCTCCGGGGTCGGGTGCTCGCGGGCGAAGACCGCGCCGTCCTCGATCGTGGCGGCGATCATCGGCTCAGCACCGCCACGCACTCGATGTGCGGGGTCTGGGGAAACATGTCCACCGGCGTGACCCGCTCCAGGCGCCAGCCGGCATCCACCAACTGGGCGGCGTTGGGCGCGAGCGTCGTCGGGTTGCAGGAGACGTAGACGATCCGCTTCGGCGCCGCCTCGATCACGCGCCGGACGATCTTCTGCGAGAGCCCCGCGCGCGGCGGATCCACGACGAGCACGTCGGGGCGTCCCGCCTTCGCCACCAGCTCGCCGAGCGCGAGGCGCACGTCGCCGGCGTAGAAGGAGGCGTTGGTGATCTCGTTGCGCTTGGCATTCCCGATCGCGTCAGCGACCGCGTCCTCGATCAGCTCCAGGCCGTGCACCGTCCCGGCGCGCGGCGCAAGCGTCAGCGCGATCGAGCCGATCCCGCTGTAGAGGTCGTAGACGCGCTCCCAGCCGCGCAGCTCCGCCGCATCGACGATCAGGCCGTAGAGCACCTCGGCCATCTCGGTGTTGGTCTGGAAGAAGGCCTCGGGCGAGATCCGCAGCTCGAGATCGCCGATCCGCTCATCGAGCGCGGCGGCGCCCGCAAGCAGCTCCGTGCGCCCGCCGGCGGTCGTCTCGGCGCTGGCGTCGGTGTGGGTCCACAGCAGGCCGTGGCAGCTGACCGCCGCGGCGAGCGCATCGACGTCCAGCTCGCCGCGGCTTGAGACAAGGCGGACGAGCAGCTGGCCGGACCGGCGTCCCTCGCGCACGACGAGGTTGCGCAGGAAGCCCTCGCGCGTTCGGCGGTCGAAGGCCTCCAGTCCCTGTGCCCGGCAGAACTCGAGCACCTCGCGGCGGGCCTGGTTGGCCGGCTCGGACGCCAGCAGGCAGTCCTCGATGTGCTGGATGCGCTCCCATGAGCCCGGCGCGTGGAAGCCACACTCGAGCGTGCCGTCGGCGCCGGTCCCGAAGGAGTACTCGAGCTTGTTGCGGTAGCGCCACTGCTGCGCCGCGGCGACGATCGGCTGCAGCGCGAAGCCGTCCAGCTTGCCGATCCGCCGCAGCGCGTCGTCAACCTGCTCCGCCTTGATCTCGAGCTGGCGCTCGTAGCGCAGCACCTGCCAGGGCGCACCGGGGTGATCGGCAAGCGGCGCGACCTGGTCGAGCCCCGGCTCGAGCAGCGCCGTCACGCGGGCCTGGGCGTAGGAGCGCTTGCGCTGGTGCACGCGCGCGCGCACGAGGTCGCCCGGGAAGCCGCCCTCCACGAACACCACGTATCCGCCCGGGGCGCGCGCGACGCCGGCGCCGCCGAAGGCCAGCGATTCGATACGCAGCGTCAGCTCCTCGCCGAGCGCCGGGCGCGGGGCGACCGACGGCCCGCTCATTGCAGCAGCCATTCGAGCAGCGCCTTCTGCGCGTGGCGGCGGTTCTCCGCCTGGTCCCAGATCCGCTGACGCGGACCGTAGAGCACCTCGGCGGTGATCTCCTCACCGGCATGGGCGGGCAGGTCGTGCAGCGCGATCGCGCCGGGACGCGCGAGATCGAGCAGCGCATCGTCGACGCAGTAGCCGGCGAAGGCCGCGCGACGGGCGTCCGCAGCCTGCTCATCGCCCATCGACACCCAGACGTCGGTGTAGAGGGCGTGGGCGCCGCGCGCCGCCTGCGCCGGATCGCGCACGAGCGTGGCGCCGGTGCCCGGCTCCAGCTCGTAGCCCTCGGGCGAGGCGACCACCACCTCCACTCCGGCGCGCGTGCCGATCAGCGCCAGCGAGCGCGCCACGTTGTTGCCGTCGCCGATGTAGGCGACGCGCAGCCCCTCCAGCGCGCCGAAGGTCTCTCGCAGGGTCAGCAGGTCGGCGAGCACCTGGCAGGGGTGGTGCGCGGCGGTGAGCATGTTGAAGACCGGGATCGAGCCTGCGGCGGCCAGCTCGTCGATGACCGCCTGGGGGCCGGTCCGCACGCCGACCGCGTCGAGGTGGCGGGAGAGCACCAGGGCGGTGTCGCGCAGGGGCTCGCCGCGAGAGAGCTGGAGCTCGTCCGGGCGCAGGATCAGCGGGTGGCCGCCGAGCTCGACGACCCCGACCTCGAAGGAGACGCGGGTGCGGGTCGAGGGCTTCTCGAAGACGAGCCCGATCGAGCGCCCCTGCAGCGCGCGCGAGCTGCGCGGCGCCGCCTTGAGCTCGAGCGCGCGGTCGAGCAGAGCTTCGAGATCCGCGGCGTCCAACTCGGCGCCTGTGAGGAAATGGCGTGGCATGGGCGAACCGGAGAGCTTACTTCCGCGCCTGCGCTCCACGCCCCGACCTCCCGGGCCCGGGAGGGCCCCCTAAAAACGAATCCCATACCCCTGCAGCGCGAGCACGGCGCGGTTGCGCAGCGTGCCGGGGCGCGGGATCAGCCCCAGTGCGACCGCCGCGCCGTAGGCGTCGTAGACCCCGCGCACGCGCCACAGGCGGGTTCTGCCGAGATCCAGCTCGCACCAGAAGACGGCGTGCAGCTCGATCTCGCGGTGGCTGGCGGGGAGGCCGTCGAGGGCGCCCGTGTTGCGGCCCACCGCGCGAACCGGCAGCGCGACGAAACGGCCGTCGCACAGGCGCTCGCCGGCACTCGCAACGGTCACGTCGGGAAATGCCCGCCAGAGGCGCTCGGCGTGCGCGGCCAGCGCCGGAACGCCGTGCAACGGGCTGCGTGTGAGCGGATCCTCGTAGTGGAGGTCGGGCGCGCAGAGGGCCATGAACGCGCCGGAGTCGCCGCCCGACCAGGCGGCCTCCCACGCGTCGGCAAGACGATCGACGCTGACAGCAGGACCGGCCATCGCAGCCCATGCTGGCACACTTGCACGGATGGAGAGCGGTGTTGACAGGCCACAGCGTCGCAAGCGCCGTCCGCGCGCCGCGCCCGGCGCCGATCGCACTCGTGCAGGCGCCGGCGAGGGGCCTGGCCCCGACGCGAGCGCCGCCGACCCCCCGGCCGCCGGCGGGCACGCCGAGGTCCAGGGGCCCGAGCTCAGCCGCACCGAACGCCGCAACGAGGAGGCGCGTTCGGCGCTCGCGCCGCTCGCACCCGGGGAGTGGCCGCGACCGCTGCTCGCAGCGATCGCGCTCGCCGGGCTGCTCGGTGCGGGGAACCTGATCGCCTACGCCGCCGGTGCAAGGATCGCCGGGCATCACCCCGGCGCCGGCGTGCTCGCCTTCACCGCCGTGATGGCAATCCTGGCCGGCGGCATGTGTGCGCGACGCTATCTCGCCGTCCTCGCCTTCGAGGCGCTGCTGGCGGTGACGGTGATCTTCTTCTCGCTGTTTCTGGTCGAGGCCTCGAACCTCGAGGGGGTGCTGCTGTGCGTCGGTGTGATCGCCGGCGGCGGCTGGCTGTTCTGGAAGCTCGTGCGCGTGATGGGACGTCTGTCGGCGCCGCGTCAGCCGTCGTCCTGAGGCGGACGGCGAGCCTGCTTGCGCTCGGCGCCGACGCGCTTGGCCGACAGTCGCCGCTCGCGCGCCGCAGCGCTCGGCGCGGTCGCCCGCCGCGGGCGGCGGACCCGCAGCGCCTCCTCGAGCTTGGCGCGCAGCCGCTCGAGCGCAAGCTCACGGTTGCGCAGCTGGCTGCGGGCGTCCTGCGCGACCGCCGTGACCCGCGGTCCGAGCGCGTCGAGCACGCGCGCACGTTGCGCCTCGCTCAGTGCCCGCGACGCGGCCACCTCGAATGTGGCCTCGACGCGGGAGTCGGTCACGTTGGCGTGCTGGCCCCCCGGGCCGGACGAACGACTGGTTCGCAGCTGCACCTCGGCGAACGGGATCGTGACGCCGTGACCGACGTGCAGGCCGTCCGCGGGCTCCATCGCCCAAGCATCCCGGATCGCCCCGTCGTATAGATTCCCGGGCCGATGGCCGCTCGCACCTTTGACTGCGTCGTGATCGGCGCCGGGCCCGGTGGCTACGTGGCGGCGATCAGGGCCGCACAGCTCGGCATGGCGACCGCCGTGGTCGAACGCGGCGCCGTGGGCGGCCGCTGCCTGAACGTGGCGTGCATCCCCGCGAAGGCAGTGCTCCGTGCCGCCGACATCCTCAGCGAGGTTCGCGAGGCCGGCGATTTCGGGATCGTGGTCGCCGAGCCGTCCGTCGATTTCGCCGCGGTGATGGCGCGCCGGGACAAGGTCGTGTCGACGCTCACCGGCGGCGTCTCGGGACTCTTCAAGAAGAACAAGATCGAGCTGATCGCGGGCGCGGCGACACTCAGCGCCGACGGGACGGTGCTTGTCGGCGAAGACGAGTTGAGCGCGAAGACGATCGTCGTCGCGACCGGGTCGGTGCCACGGGCCGTGCCCGGGATCGAGTTCGGCGGACGGGTCGTCGGGACCGAGGAGGCGTGGGCGTTCAGCGAGCTTCCGGGGCGCCTCGCCGTGGTCGGCGCCGGCGCGTCGGGCGCGGAGATCGCCTCGGCCTACGCGCGCCTTGGAACCGAGACCCATCTGTTCGAGGTCCTCGATCGAGTGCTGCCGACGGAGGACGAGGACATCTCCAAGATCGTCGCTCGCGGGCTCTCGCGCCAGGGGATCAAGCTTCACACCGCCACGGCGATCGAGGACGTCAAGAGCGCCGAGAGCTCGGTCAGCTTCAGCGCCGCGGGCGAACAGATCGAGGCCGACTGGCTGGTGCTCGCGGCCGGTCGCGGGCCCGACGTCGCCGGGCTCGGCCTGGATGCTGCGGGGATCGCGCTGGGCGAGCGCGGACTGATCGAGGTCGACCGCGCCCAGCGCACCTCACGCGCGGGGATCTACGCGATCGGCGACCTGACGGCCGGGCCCGCGCTTGCACACAAGGCCTCCGAAGAGGGCATCATCGCGGTCGAGGACGCCGCCGGGCACCCCACCCACCCGCTCGCCCTGATCGACATCCCGCGCGCCACCTTCTGCAGCCCGAACGTGGCGAGCTTCGGCCTGACCGAGGCCCAGGCGCGCGAGGCCGGGCACGACGTCGTGGTCGGCAAGGTGCCCTACGGCGCGGTCGGCGCGGGCACGATCTACGGCGACCGCAGCGGCATCGTGAAGCTCGTCGGGGAGAGCCGCTACGGCGAGTTGCTCGGCGCTCACATCGTCGGCACCAGGGCCACCGAGCTGATCCAGGAGCTCGTCAACGTGCGCGCGCTCGAGGGCGGCTACGCCGAGGTGGCCCGGATCGTCCACGGCCACCCGACGCTGTCCGAAGCTGTGCTCGAAGCCGCTCGCGACGCCGACGGCTGGCTGATCCACGGTTAGTCCCGGATGAGCGTCCCGGCGGCGTTCTACTTCGATCTGCGCAGTCCCGAGGCATACCTCGCCGCCGAGCGCGCCCTGGCGGTGCTGCCGGCGCCCTGCGAGTGGCAGCCGATCCTGACCTCGGCGCTGCCGCGGGCGGAGAGCTTCGAGAGCTGGCGCTGCGAGCGCGAGGCCGAGATCATGCGTGAGAACATCGAGCGGCGCGCGGAGGAGCTCCAACTCCTGCCGCTGCGCTGGCCGGCTCCGTTCCCGTTCGACAGCGCCTTCGCAATGCTCGCGGCGACCTACGCCAAGCGGATCGGCAAGACGGTCGCCTTCGCACTCGCCGCCTTCCGCCAGGCCTACGCCGGCGGCAACGCGCTCAGCGACCAGGACAACGTGCTGATCGCGGCAGCCGCGTGCGAGATCCACCCCACCGCGCTGCTGCGAGCGACGCAGACGCGCGGCGTCGCCGACGAGTTGGCGCGAGCCAGCGCACAGGCCCTCGCGCTCGGCGTCTTCGATGTCCCGGCCGTGCGCGTCGGCGACCGCGTGCTTGTCGGCGAGCGCACGCTCGAGCAGGCCGGCGCGCTGCTCGCGGGCGCATGAGAGCCGGCCTGGCCTACCGGCTGCTTGTGCGCCGTGGCAGCGCGACGCCGGCTCTGCTCGCCTCGCCCGACCGCCTCGACCACATCGAGATCGTCGACGTCTCCTCAGGCGAGGTGATCCTGTTCTGGGACTGCAGCCCGCGCGAGGCCTCCCGCCTGGCACGGCGCCTGCGAACGGACCTCGCCGGGCAGGAGGCGCAGGAGTTCATCGATCACTGGTCGCCGACCGCCGACGAGTAGCCGGGCCTGCGCGCCGGGTCAGGGCCGCCGCCCCGCGCCGCGGCCTCGCCGCGGGGTCCAGACCGCCGCGGGGTCCAGACCGCCGCCCGGCGCCCGGCGCCGCGCCGGTCAGCTCTCCCAGAAGCCCTCGACGAGCTCGCCGTCGCCGGCCACGCGGGCGCCGAAGGCGAGCACCTCCATGCCGTCCGGTCCGCCTCGCAGGCTGCGCGTCACGCTCGGCGCGAGCCGCACGATGTCGTGCGAGCGCAGCGCGTGGATCCCGTCGTCGAGCTTGATCTCGCCCGAGCCAGAGATCACGAAGTAGACCTCCTCGGCCTCCTCGTGGCGGTGGCCGAAGGGCTGATGGTGGCCGGGAAGCAGCGTGATGTGGGCAAAGCCGGTGCGCTCCGCGCCGATCGCCTCGCGCGGGAATCGCGCCGAGCCGAAGTCCAGGCCGCGGGCCGCCGCGCTGTCGTCGACGGAGTCGAGATTGGTGATCGTGTATTCGCTCATGCGGTGGATCCTAGAGATCGCGGCCGCGGCCGCGGCCGCGCACGCGCGAGGCGGCGCGCGGCGAGCGACGCCGCCGAAGCCGCCCCGCACGCGCGCCGGCGGGCGCGCCGGCGCTCTCTGTCATCCTGGAAAGGCGATGCCGGACCTCTGGGTATGCAACCTCGGGCTCGTCCCCTACGCCGACGCGCTCGCGCTGCAGCTGGCGCTGCGCACGGCCCGTCAGGCCGACGAGATCCCCGACACCCTGCTGCTGCTCGAGCACCCGGCGGTCTACACGCGCGGGCGGCGCTCGACGGAGGAGGAGCTGCCACTCGGCGAGGCCTTCTACGCGGCGCAGGGGATCGAGCTGGTCGACGTCGACCGCGGCGGCAGAGTGACCTACCACGGACCCGGGCAGCTCGTCGGCTACCCGATCATGGCGATCGGCGACATCATCGGCTACCTTCGCACGATGGAGCGCGCGATCATCGCCGCGCTGCTCGAGCAGGGAATCGAGGCTCAGGGCGGCGGCGAGCGTCCGACCGGCGTCTGGGCGGGTGGCGCGAAGATCGCCTCGATCGGGGTGCACGTCTCACGCCGTGTCAGCACCCACGGCTTCGCTGTCAACGCCGAGAACGATCTCGAACCGTTCGAATGGATCGTGCCGTGCGGGCTTCAGGGGGTGCGCATCACCTCGATCGCGCGCGAGACCGGGCGCGCGCGCAACCTCGCCGCCTTTCGCGCGAGCATCGCGCACCAGTTCGCGCTCGCCTTCGAGCGCGAGGCGCAAACCGTCGCGCCCGAGCGGCTGAGCGCCTCCGTGGCGGCGCCGCTGGCCGGGTAGGCTGCGAGCACTCGATGGCGCCCACGACCACACGCTCGCGCTCCAACCCCGGCGGGATGGACGTGACCACGGTGCTCGGCACCGCCACCGTTTCGCTGCGCGAGCGAAAGCCGCCGTGGTTCAAGGTGCCGGCGCCCGGCGGCCCGCGCTACCGCGAGCTGACGGCGCTGATCAAGGACGCGAACCTCCACACCGTCTGCCAGGAGGCCGCCTGCCCAAACGTCGGCGAGTGCTGGGAGCGCGGCACGGCGACCTTCATGATCCTCGGCGACACCTGCACGCGCCGCTGCGGCTTCTGCAACGTCAAGACGGGGCGGCCGACGTGGCACGACCCGCTCGAGCCGGCGCGCGTGGCACGCTCGGTCGCGCGGATGGGACTGCGACACGCGGTCATCACCTCCGTCGACCGCGACGATCTGCCGGACCTCGGGTCCTCGGCGTTCGTGGGTGTGATCCGCGAGATTCGCCGCCAGGCCCCCGAGTGCCAGATCGAGGTGTTGACACCCGACTTCCAGGGCCAGGAGATGCCGCTCGCGCGCGTGATCGAGGCGCGCCCGGACGTCTTCAACCACAACGTCGAGGTCGTCCCGCGGCTCTACCCGCTGGCGCGGCGCGGCTCGGTGTTCCTGCGCTCGGCACGAGTGCTCCGCAACGCCAAGGAGCTCGGCGGTGAGGAGGTGACGACCAAATCGGGGTTGATGGTTGGGCTCGGCGAGACGCATCAGGAGATGGTCGAGACCTTCGGCCTGCTGCGCGAGCACCACGTGCAGGTGCTGACGATCGGGCAGTACCTGCGCCCGAGCGAGCAACACCTGCCGATCGTCCGCTACTGGCACCCGGACGAGTTCGCGGCGCTCCAGCGCGCGGCCTACGAGCTCGGCTTCGAGCACGTCGCCGCCGGACCGCTGGTGCGCTCCTCCTACCACGCGGATCAGCACGTGCCGCAGGCGGCGCCCGGCGTCGGGCCGCTCGCTGCAGCATCGCGCCGACATCGCTGAGCATTGATCCCGCTGCGCGACAGCGTGAGGCTGACGCGCCGCCCGCTCGTCACGCTCGCGCTGATCGCCGCCAATCTGGTCGCCTACCTGTTGGCGATCCGCGGCGGCGGGTCGATCGTCGACGGGCCGACGCACGCCACGCTCGTCGCCTACGGCGCGATCCCGTATGAGTTCGCGCACCTTGGCTCGCACTGCGCGCTCGGCGCCGCCGGCTTCTCGCAGAGCGTGCTGTGCAGCGGTCAGCGTGGCGTCAGCGGCACGGCCGCCTCCCAGCCGGCGACCTGGCAGACCGCCTTCAGCTCGATCTTCCTGCACCGGGGCGCGGTCGCGATCCTGATCGCGATGGCGTTCCTCGCGGTCTTCGGCGCCACCGTCGAGGACACGCTCGGTGCTCCGCGCTTCCTCGCCTTCTACCTTCTCTGCGGTCTCGGCGCACTCGCCGTGACGATCGCCGCGAGCCCCGGTCTGGCCGCCCCGCTGCTCGGCGCGCAGGGAGCCGTTGCCGGGGTGCTCGCGGGCGCGATCGTGTTGCATCCGCGGGCCGGCGTGCTGAACATGCGGCTGACGGCGCTGCGCAGCCGCGAGCTGCCAGCCTGGGCGCTGCTCGGGGTCTGGCTCGCGCTCGAGATCGGGCTCGCCGCCGTGCACGTGACGAGCGCCCCCGGCGTCGGCGCGCGGCTCGCCGCCTACACGCAGCTCGGCGGGCTTGGGTTCGGCTTGATCACGGTGCGCGCCTTCGCCCGCGGCCGGCGCGCGGCGTGAGCAGCCCAACGCCGCTCAGAAGAAAGTGACGACGGGGGTGGTTGAGGTCGAGGCCTTGTAGGCCGCGTTGCCGGCGAAGCTCGCGGTGTAGGCGTTGGTGCGGTACAGCGCGGCCTGCTGCGCGGCGGAGATGAAGCAGCGCGCGACGCCGGCGGCGTTCGTCGTCGCGGTGCACAGCGGCGTAGCGCCGTAGCTGAAGGAGACCAGCTGGCCGGCCGCCACCGGGCTGCCGCCGCTCGTCAGCGTGGCCTGCACGACCTGCGACCCGACGCCCACGAACGGCTCGAGCTCCACCAGCTGTGGCGCCGCCGTGAGGGTGGTCGGCGACGCCTGCACCGTCAGCGTGAAGCTCTGCGTCGCATTCGCACCCACGCCGTTGCTCGCGGTGATCGTGAACTTGTAGGTGCCACCGCTGCCGGTCGCAGGCTTGCCCGCGAGCGTCGCCGTGCCGTTCCCGTTGTCCTCGAAGGTGACCCCGCTCGGCAACGACGCAGCCCCGTCCGAAAGCGTGGGGTGCGGATACCCCATCGTCGTCACGGTGAAGGTGCCGTTCGTACCCGGCGTGAACGTCGCGTTGTTCGCACTCGTGATCGCCGGCGCCTGATCCACCGTCAACGTAAAGCTCTGCGTCGCATTCGGCGAGACCCCGTTGGCGGCGGTGATCGTGAACGTGTAGGTGCCACCGCTGCCGCTCGCAGGCTTGCCCGCGAGCGTCGCCGTCCCGTTCCCGTTGTCGGTGAACGTCACCCCGGACGGCAACGACGGACTACCGTCCGAAAGCGACGGCTCCGGGTAACCCGTCGTCGTGACCGTGAAAGTACCCGTCGTACCCACCGTGAACGTCGCGTGATTCGCGCTCGTGATCGCCGGCGCCGCGACGAGGCATTGTGAGATCGAGGTCGAGCCCGTCGTGGCCGTCGTGTCGCCGCTCGGACAGGCGGTCTCGCTCGACGAGCCCGTATACGTCACGTAGTAGCCGATCCCGGCAGGCGTGCAGGACGACTGCCCCGACATCGCCGTGTACGAGCCCGCCGCACACGGGGTTGGCTCCGAGGCGCCGCTCCCGCCGACGTACCACCCCGCGGGCGCCGGCTGGCACGCCGTGTTCCCGTCCCCAAGCGCGAAGTAGCCGGCCGTACAGGCCGTCTGCGCCGAGGAACCGGGGCTTCCCACCACGTGGCCGGGGGTGGCCAGCTCGCACGAGGTCTGCCCTGCGTCGGGCTGGTAGTAGCCCGCAGGACACGGTTCCACCTCGATGGTCTCGGGCGCAAACTCGCCCGGCTGGGCTTCGTCGCAGGACGCTTGGCCGGCCTCCGTCTGATAGTAGCCCGGCGCACAGGGCGTCTCGCTCGTGTTGCCCGACCCCTCCGCGAAGTTTCCCGGCATGGCCTCATCACACGACATCTGCCCCGCGTCCGGCTGATAGTAGCCCGCCAGGCACGGCGTCTGCTCCGCGTTGCCCGACCCCTCCGCGAAGTCCCCCGGCATGGCCTCATCACACGACATCTGCCCCGCGTCCGGCTGATAGTAGCCCGGCAGGCACGGCGTCTGCTCCGCGTTGCCCGACCCCTCCGCGTAGCTCCCCGCGTCGGCTTCATCGCAGAACGCCGACGCCGGGTCCGGCTGGTAGAAGCCCGGCACGCACGGCATCTGCTCCGTGGCCCCCGCCGCCCCCA
This sequence comes from Solirubrobacteraceae bacterium, assembly GCA_049522915.1. Lineage (GTDB taxonomy): Bacteria > Actinomycetota > Thermoleophilia > Solirubrobacterales > Solirubrobacteraceae > Palsa-513. The sequence goes on from JBEKNK010000002.1 coordinate 27,706, forward strand.
CGAAGCTCCCCGGCAGGGCCTCGTCGCACGACGCCTGCCCCTCGACCGGCTGGTAGTAGCCCGGCAGGCACGCCGTCTGCTCCGTATTGCCCGACCCCTCCGCGGAGTGCCCCGGCATGGCCTCATCACACGAGGTCTGCCCAGCGTCCGGCTGGTAGTAGCCCGGCGAGCACTGCGTAGCTGAGGACTCGCCGGCATTCGCCACAAAACTCCCCGCCGGCGCCTGCGTGCACGGCGCGTAGCCATCCGGCCCGTAGGAGCCGGCCTGGCACTGCGGTGCGATCGTCACCTCTGGCGTACCCGTTGCGTCGTAGCCGGTCACATCCCCGCTCGGGTAACTTGAGCCGCCACCGCCGCCGCCGCCGTCGGTCGCGCTGGAGTCAGAGCCGCCGCCACCGCCGCCGTAAAGCCCGCCGCCGCCGCCAGCGCCACCGTTGAAGCCGTCCGGGCCGCCGGTTCCACCCTGGCCGGCGCTGCCGCCTTGGCCTCCGGTACCGCCGGCGCAGTTAGCGCCGCCCTGACCGCCGCCGCCAGACCCGCCCGCGCCACCACCCTCATCAGCGCAGCCGCCCCCGCCGGGAAGTCCTGGGGAGCCGGCGTTGCCGCCCTCGCCCGTCTCCCCGGCGCCACCGCCGCCACCAGCGGCGACAACCAGAGTCGTGCTCCCATCGGTCACGCTCGAAGCGCCGCCACCGCCTGCCCCGTTGCTGCCGTTGGCTCCGTCGCCGCCACCGCCGTAGCCGCCAAGCCCGTTGGCACCGGTGTAAGGCGCGGTCCCGCCGTTGCCGGCGGCGACGATGACCAGCTCGTCCGCCGCGGTCACGGCCGCCGTGGCCGCGACGATCGCACCATAACCGCCAGGCGCGTTGCGAATACCGCCGCCGGCGCCGGCGCCGCCCATCCCGCCCGTGCCCGTGATCCGTACGCTGCTCACCCCGCTGGGCACGGTGTAGGTCTGGTCAGCGCCGGTGTAGCTGCACGTGGCGACCTCGTCGGTCGCGACCGCACATGCGGTGAGCGCTGCGACGAGGGTCCCCGAGATGTTGGTCACATACTCGATCGGACTCGCGCTATCGGCGCCGAAGCCGCGCGAGATCTCGATCTCGAGCGTGTGCGTGCCGTTGCTCGTGACCGCTACGTTGGTCGCGCTCAACACCGCCCGCTCCACGCTGTTGCAACCGCCGAAGTTGTGGCTCGCGATCGCCGTTCCGTCCAACACCAGCGAGAACGTGCCGCAATCCAGGTTGCCTCCGTTGGGGGTGCCATCGACCGCCACGTCCGCCGAGAAGTCGTAGGTCCCGGGGGTCAGCGTCACTGACTGAGAGAGGCCGTTGTTGCCTTGGCCGACGTTGAAGCTTGCGGAGTTGGACGCGCCAGAGCCGGTGGTGTTGAACGACACCACCGGAGGCGTGGAGGAGCCGGACCCGACCACCGTCCAGTCGGTCAGGTCCCCCGTCGCGAAGCTGCCGTTGGCAACGATCGACGACGGCCCGGCCAGTGCGCCGACGCCGAGCGCCAGCGAAGCCGCCGCCGCCACTGCTAGGGCGACTGCAAAGACACGCCAGAACCGCACGCGGGCACCGTTTCCCTCTCGCGACGAGCGCGGCCTCCATGTCCGATGCATCGCTGGCCTCCCTGAAAGCTGCTCGGTGGACCTGCTCGCGCGAGCGGGCGTGCATAGTCCTGGGCGTGCGGACCGTAGCACTCCCAGGACGATTTCAGCCCCTGCGCGCCAAGACTGCCCGTTCGGGGGAGCCCGGCAAAGACCGCGCTTTCCGGGGATCGCCGACCTTCTGCGGACCCCTACGCCCCGCCGCGCACCGCGTAGGCCACCGCCGGCAGCCCATCCGACACGGTCTGCCACGCCACCACGGCGCGGTCGCTGTCAGGGTCGATCGCGACCGATGGCGCGCTGTTTGGGCCCGGCGGGGCGAGCTGCGTCGGGGCCTCGAAGGCGACGCCGCCGGGGCCGCCGGGAACGCTGCGTGCGGCGAGGATCGACTGCTGGCTCAGCTGGAAGCCGGTCGCGCTGCGCGGCGCGCTCTCGAGCACGGCGACGAAGTCGTTGTCGGGGCCGGTCGCCAGGCCGGCGAGGCGCAGGTCGGCGCCGGGCAGCGCGATCGTCGCCGCCGGCAGGACCTGCGTGCTGGTCAGCCCGGCCGCCTGGACGACGTAGTTGCCGCCCTGCACGAACGTCCAGGCGGCGAGCACCCCCTCCGAGGGCGTGACGCGCACGAGCGCGATCGAGCCGGGCGTCAGACGCTGCGCCGCCGGCTCTCCGAAGGCGACGAGCTGCCTGGGGTCGGCCGGGAACGAGACGTCGTTGCCCGAGTGCTCGAGGAAGATCCTGGCCTCCCCGGCGACACCCGGCGGCGGCTCGTCGGTCCACATCGCGAACGCGTGGTCGTTGTCGCTCAGCACCGCGGCGAGCTGCGGCGCGTAGCCGGCCGGGCCGAGCACCTGCGGCGGATAGACCTGGCGCAGGTTGGTCACCCACTGGGCGTGGATCTGGCCGCCCTGCGCCCAGAGCACAAGTGAGTCGCCGCGGAAGTCCATGCCGACGGCCAGCGCGGTGATCGGCGCGAAACCCTCGATCAGCACAACCGGGCGCGCGAACGAACTCTTGAAATGGCGCTGCTCGCGCAGTTCGATCAGCTGGTCGCCGCCCAGCGCGGTCGCCGTCGTGACGACGTCCGCATCGCCGATGTAGCCGTCGGCGGTCGCGACCGGCGCGTCGGGGCCGTCGAGCGGCGTGATGCTCGGCAGCGGCCCCCCGGCGTGGCCCTCGGCGAGCAGCGCGCCGGGACGGCCACCGACCGGGTGCTCCGCGTCGCCGACGACGGCGACCAGCTGACCGTCCGACGTGCCCGCGCTCTCCAGCGGTCCGAGCAGCTCGAGGTGTGCGGCGGCCACGCGCGGGATGCTCGGCAAATCGTCGGTGTGGAGCGTCGCCGAGTCGAGCGTCTCGGCCGCCCCGGCGGCGCCCGTGCAGTCCGGCGCGCCGCCGAGCCAGAGAATCGCTCCGCGGCCGCTGCGCCTCGAGGGCCAGCTGAAGGGGAAGACGACCTTCGGCGCGCTCGCCGCCGCGCAGGTGGGCAGCGTCGCCGGCGCGGTCCAGGTCGCAGCCTGGCCGCTGGTGGCCAGCAGCAGGGTGAGCGCGACCGTGATGGTCGCAAGGCGCGCCGAGAGCATCGCGGGGAAACTAGCGGGCCGCCCGAGCGCGTGCGCCGTGCGCCATGAGCACGCGCGCGCGGCCGGCGCCGCCTATTCGGAAGCCTGATATGGGAGACTGCGCTCGCTCGCGCCGGTGACAGAATGGAGGCCGTGATGGAAGCCGCAGAGCAGGCGGGTGCGCAGGCGACGGTGACAGACCTGGCGGGGCTGCCGGCGCTCGTGGGCAGATCGCTCGGGCACTCGCCGTGGCGCACGATGACCCAGGAGGAGGTCGACGCGTTCGCCGACCTCACCGGCGATCACAACTTCATCCACGTGGACGTCGAGCGTGCCCGCGAGACGCCGTTCGGGGGGACGATCGCGCACGGCTTCCTGACCCTCTCGCTGCTCGCACCGCTGACCCAGCGCCTCGACGTGACCGACGCCGCGTTGCGCATCAACTACGGCCTCGACAGGGTGCGCTTCCCTGCGCCGCTGGCCGTCGGCGCGCGCTTCCGCATCACCGCGACGATCACCGAGGTCACGCCGATCGACGGCGGGGCCCAGGTCAAGCTGGCCGCGAGCGTCGAGGTCGACGGCCAGGCCAAGCCCGCGCTCGCCGCCGACTGCGTGCTGCGGTTCTACGCATGAGCGGCCCGCTCGATCTGGGCGGCCGCGTGGCGGTGGTGACCGGCAGCGGGCGGGGCCTCGGCCGCGCGTACGCGATCGCACTCGCCGCGGCCGGCGCGGCGGTGGTGGTCAACGACCTCGACGAGGCCGGCGCCGCGGAGACGGTGCGCACCATCGCCGATGGCGGCGGCCGGGCCGTCGCGGAGATCGCCGCGGTCGGCGAGAGCGACGTAGCGGACTCGCTCGTCGCGCTCGCACGCAGCGAGTTCGGGCGTCTGGACGTGATGTGCACGAACGCCGGTGTGCTGCGCGACCGGGTGCTGTGGAAGATGACCGACGAGGACTTCGACGTCGTGATCGAAACACACCTCCGCGGCACCTTCACCTGCGCGCGCGCCGCCGCCGTGGCCCTGCGCGAGCAGGGCGAGGGCGGTTCGATCATCGTCGTCGGCTCACCGGCCGGCCAGCGCGGGAACTTCGGGCAGACCAACTACGCCGCCGCGAAGGCCGGCATCGCCGCGTTCGCGCGAACGTGGGCGATGGAGCTGGCGCGCGACGCGATCACCGTCAACGCGGTCGTGCCCACGGCGTGGACGGCGATGACCGCGAGCATCCCCGCCTATGCGCCGCTCGTGGAGCGCGTGGCCCGCGGCGAGGGGCTGCCGGCCGCGGTTCGCCGCGAGCACGCGATCGGCTTCCCCGAGGACTGCGCCGGGCTCGTCGTCTTCCTCGCCTCCAAGGCCGCCACCGCGATCAGCGGGCAGTGCATCGGGATCGGCGGTGACCGCCTCAGCCTCTGGTCGCATCCCGCCGAGCTTCGCTTCGAGCTGCGCGACGGCGGCTGGAGCGCTGAGCAGATCGCCGAGACCTGGGCGCAGACCTTCGCTCCCGTGCAGCAGAGCTACGGCCTGGACTTCAGCGACGTCGACCTGGAGGCGCTATGAGCTTCGACCTCGACGCGGTCGTCGCGATCGACGTGCACACGCATGCGGAGCGCTCCGCCCACGCGCCGCAGGACCCGGTCACGGGCGAGCTGCTTGCGGCGGCGGCCCGCTACTTCGGCGGCACGCCGCCACAACCGACGACCCAGGAGGTCGCCGACTACTACCGCGAGCGCAGGATGCTCGCGGTCGTCTTCACGGTCGACGACGAGGCCGGCATGGGCCGCGCGCGGATCTCCAACGACGAGGTGCTCGAGGTCGCGGCCGCAAATTCCGACGTGCTGATCCCCTTCGCGTCGATCGACCCGCACAAGGGCAAGCTCGGCGTGCGCGAGGCGCGGCGGCTGATCGCCGAGCACCCGGCCCTGCGCGGCTTCAAGTTCCATCCCAACACGCAGGCCTTCTGGCCGAACGACCGCGCGCACTACCCGCTGTATGAGGCGATCGCGGCGGCCGGCAAGATCGCGCTCTTCCACACCGGCCAAACCGGCATCGGCGCCGGCATGCCCGGCGGCGGCGGCGTGCGGCTGAAGTACTCCAACCCCATGGCGATCGACGACGTCGCCGCCGACTTCCCCGAGCTTGCGATCATCCTCGCGCACCCCTCGTTCCCCTGGCAGGAGGAGGCGCTCGCGGTCGCGACGCACAAGCCGAACGTCTACATCGACCTCTCGGGCTGGTCGCCGAAGTACTTCCCCGAGATCCTCGTCCGTTACACCAACACGCTGCTGCGCGAGAAGATGCTGTTCGGCTCGGACTTCCCCCTGATCACCCCTGACCGCTGGCTCGCCGACTTCGAGGCGCTCGCGATCCGCGACGAGGTCCGCCCGCTCGTGCTCAAGCAGAACGCGGCGCGCCTGCTCGGCCTCTGAGGCCTGTCGAGAGCTCGGCCATCGCCGCGAGCAGCGCGCCCCTCAGCAGCTCGCGCTGCGCGGGCGCGAGCGCGGCAAGCAGCTCCTCCTCAAGCTCGGCGATCACGGTGTCGGCGCGGGCCAGCGTGCGCCGGCCGGACGCCGTCAGCTGCGCCCGCATGATCCGCGAGTTCGCCGCGTCGGCGCGGCGGCTCACCAGCCCGCGGCGCTCGAGCGAGGCGAGCACCTCGAGCATCGACTGCGGCGCGATCAGCGCGCGGCGTGCCAGCTGGGCGTTCGAGAGGCCCGGGCGCCCGCGCAGGACCGAGAGCGTCGTGACGTCGGGAACGCTCAGCGCAAGCGGCGCCAGCCGCGCGCGCAGCTCCCGCCGCACCCCCTGGCCGACGCGCCCGACGACATAGATCAGCGACGGTTGCGGCTCGGGCGCGCCCACACCGTGACGCTAGCTGTTGCGTGGGCGAGCCGCGCGCTGGAGACGGCGGGCGGCCCGGGTGCAGCTTTTTCTGGGGTCTCGCGTGACGTGAGGTGGCGCAATCACGAGACGACGTGGTTGCGTGCTCAGCCCGCGGGCGGGATCGACTGGGCGAAGCGGAAGACCTCGTCGGGGTCGTAGGACCGCTTGATCGAGCGCAGCCGCGGCAGGTTCGAGCCGTAGTAGGCCCGCTCCCAGTCCTCGAGCGTCGGATCGATGTAGTTCTGGTAGGCCTGGCCGTTGGTGTAGGGGGCGAGCGCGGCGGCGGTCCGCGCGAGCCAGCCGGCGACCGCGTCGGCGTCCGCGAGCGAGGCGCCCGAGCCCCACGAGCCGCTCATCTGCAGCTGGCAGAGCGCGTCGCGGTGGACGAACGCCGTGGCGTCGGGCGCGACGGCGTTGATCGCGCCGCCGTAGGAGTCGAAGGCGAGGCCGCCGCCGAGCCCCGGCAGCTCGCGCTGGAAGTCCGCAACCGCGGCGGTGATCGCGGCGAGCGCGCGCGAGGAGGGCGCGGTCGCGAAATATGCCGACTTCGCGGCGAACGCAGCCCGCGGCAGCGTGCCGTCGGTGCCGGGCGCGCTCAGCTGGCACTGGGCGAGCGTGAGCTCGGCGCAGCCGGCCTGCACGAGCATCGTGTTCAGGTAGCTGTCGGCGCCGATGAAGTCGACCGTCGGCGCCGGGCCGATCGCGCGGCGCAGGCGGGCGACCAGGTCGGCGAGCGGCCCGACCCCGCCGACGTAGACACCGGTCGCGCGGGCGATCAGCCCGCTCGACCCGGCGCTCAGCAGCAGGCAGTTGGACCACAGCTCGTCGGGAGCGCCGTCGATCCAGTGCGCCCAGGCGCCGAGCAGCTCCGACGCCGCCGCCCACGGGTACTCCAGCGTGAACAGCGCGAGTGGCGGAGCGGGGGCGGCGTGAAAGCGCAGCGAGGTCACGACGCCGAAGTTGCGCCCGCCGCCGCCGCGGCTGGCCCAGTAGACGTCGGCCTCGCCGGCGGCGTCCGCCCGCAGCACGCGGGCGTCGGCGGTGACGATCTCAAGCGACTGCAGCGCGTCGGCGGTCAGGCCGTAGCGGCGGCCGACCACGCCGACCCCGCCGCCCAGGGCGAGGCCCGCGATGCCGACGGTCGGGCAGGTGCCGCCGGGCACGAGCACGCCGGCGCCGGCGAGTGAGCTGTAGAGGTCGACAAGACGCGTGCCCGCTCCGACCGTGGCGGTCGAGCCGGCGACGGCAACCGTGTTCAGGCGGCCGACGTCGATCACCAGGCCGGACCCCGTCGAGTAGCCCGCGTAGCTGTGGCCGCCGCAGCGCGGGATCGGCGCGATCGCGTGCCTGCGCGCGAAGTCGATCAGCCGCTGCACGTCGGTCGCCGAGGCGGCATAGGCGATCGCCGCCGGCGCGGCGTCCTCGAAGCGCAGGTCATAGACCAGCCTGGATTGCGCGTAGGCGGGATTCGCCGGCAGGACCAGCTCGCCCGACAGCGACCGCCGCAGCGCGGCCCACTGAGCGGCGGTCGGAGGGCCCTGCGGCTCCGGCGTTCTCGCCGCCGCCGAACGCGAGGAGTCACTCGCCGTCGTGCTCGCGGGCGCGGAGCTCGCACACCCGGCCAGAACGCTCGCGCCGAGCGCGCCGGCGCGCACGAACGTGCGGCGGTTGAACCGCGATCCCTCCACGGGGGGAAACCTAATCGCTGGGCGACCTGGTCAGAGGCGCCACGAGCACGCGCGGCGCAGGACGCACGCCGGCGCCAGGGGCGGCGCGCGGCGGCGCCGGGCCAGAGCGTGGCGGCGGCCCGGCATCCACCGGGCCGCCGACGCTCTCTTCCGACCCTCAGCCCCTCACTGGACGGCGGGCAGCAGGACGATCTCCGAGAACAGGACCCCGCCCGGCGTGACCTGAACGTCGGCCTCGGAGACCACGGCGCCGCTCACCAGCAGCGAGCTGTCGCACGGCGGCGGCGGCGCGTAGCCCTGCCCGCCGGTTGCGCCGCTCGGGCCCGTGCCGGTCCCGCCCCGCCCGCGGCCGCCGCTCGAACCGCTCCAGCCGGTCGAGCCCGTCGGGCCGCTCCAGCCGGTCGAGCCGGTGGGGCCCGAGTCACGGCGCGAGTCAAAGCGACCGCCGCGACCCCAGTGGCCGCCGCGACCGCCGCGACCGCCGAAGCCCCGATCGCCGCTCCAGCCCTGACCGATGCAGACGAAGCGCGTGTCCTGCGTTACCGATCCGGTGATCGATCCCCCGCCCGCAAGGGCGAGCACGAGCGTCCCGCCGGAGTAGGAGGTCACGCTGTTTGACCCGGTCGCGCCCGAGTTGCCGGTCGCGCCGCGACGGATCGCGGTGTGGCCGTGACCGTGGTGGCGGAAGCCGCCGCTGTGATGGTGGGTCGCGAGCGCGGCTGCCGGCACGGCCAGTGCGACGATGACGACGCCGAGCGCCGCCCAAACAGATCTCTTCATGTTTTCTCCCCGGGGCGCACGACGCCCTTCAAACGTGGACAGAGCCTGTGGCGATGATCGGTGCACAGGGCCGCCGCCGCAACCGCCCGGGGCGAAGAATCGACGAACTGGCCGCGGCCTGCGCGGGCGGCTGGACGAACGTCGGGAGCCTGCCGACGCCCGCGGATGCTGCCCCGAATGCCCCGCGGCGCCTGCGCGCGAGCGCTCGGCCGCGCCTTGCGCCGGGCGGCGTGCTCAGTTCGCGACGGCGAGGATCCGTGAGCTGGCGAGCACGCGGCCGTGCGCGTCCAGCGCCGCCACGGCGAGGAACCGCGCGGAGGCGGGCGCGTGCAGGAGCGTTTCGAAACGCCGGTCTGCGGTGCTCGAAAGCGGCGCCAGGGTCTGCGGCGAGGCGCCGGCCTCAAGGCGCCAGCGGGCGACGTCGGTTGCGCCGTTCCAGCTGACGTAGACGCGCAGCGAGCCCCCGCCGGCGCGCCCAAGCGCGACCGAGGGGCGGGTCGCGGGCTGGCCGTGCCAGACGAAGCGCAGTGAGCGGTAGCTCTCGGAACCCGCGGGCGTCGCCGCCTCGAGCAGCAGCTTCCCGGAGGCGCTGATCTCCGAGGACTGGTTGACGGCGCCCCAGCCGATCCACCAGTTGCCGTCGGGCAGGAGCTGCAGATCGCCCTGGGTCTGCGCGAAGATCCGCCAGCCCGGGATCGTGACGGTCTTGACGAGGCTCGCGGTGTCGGTCCGGGGGTCGATCTCCACCACCTCGCCGCGGGAATGGCGCATGCTCGTCGGCGGCCCGCCGTTATCGAAAACGCTGTAGAGGTCGTCACCGAGCGGCTGGGCGTCGTGCTGCCAGGCCGTCCTCGTGCCCGGCCCCATCGTGAAGCTCGGGTGGCGCCCGCCGGCCTGCCACTCGATCTCGCCGGTCGCGGCGTCGATGTCGTAGACCGTCCAGGTGGATCGCGAGGAGATCAGCAGGCTGCCGTTCGGTTCCGGCTCGATCGAGTTGAGGTGGAACCAGTCGTATGGCCACGGGACGTTCGCCCCGCTGACCGGCATGTAGGAATCGCTGAGCGGAACGTGTTCGAGTGAGTCCCACTCGTATTCCACGAGGCCCGTCCTGATGTCGATCTCCTGGAACACGGAGTCATAGACCGCGTCGAGCGCCGCGCCGCCCTCGCCGGCCAGATCGCAGTACAGCGGCTTCCAGGCGGTGATCAGCGCCACCCCGCGCTGCGTGAGCGTGAGCTCGTGCAGGTCCTCGGCGAGGCCGTCGCCGGCGTGGATGGTCGCGATCGGCTGGTAGGAGGTCGAGTAGATCTCGCCCTCGCCCAGCCCGAAGCCGTGGATGCTGATCGTGCCCTGCCACCAGGTCAGGACCGGGCGGCCCTCGTAGCGTTGAACGCGCACGTCAGTGGCCGAGGTGTTGCCGTGGAGCGGCTTGAAGTAGACCAGCTGGCCGTTGGGGGCATAGATCGTCGGGCCCATCGAGCCGGGACCCGGGTAGGTGGCGAGGAAGATGTCCCCGTCGTGGCGAGCCGCGCGAGAGGTCTTGAGCACGCTCAGCGCGGCCGGCGTGATAGCGGGAGCGCTGCGAAAGTGCAGGATCGTCCCGGGCGGGCCGGCCGGCTGTGCCACCTTCGGCAGCTCCGCGATCGGATCCGGGTCGCCGATCGTGAAGCTGTAGGAGAAGTGGTGCGCGCTCGCCCCCGCCGTCCACACGCCGCTGACGCTGACGCTCTCGCCGACGTCAAACGGGACCGCCGGCAGGAAGCTCGCGCCGTCGCCCTGCGAATAGGCCTCCAACCGTCCTGCGTGAACGCCGCTCACCGTGCCGCTGACCACCAGCGAGGAGAGCTGCGAGGCCGGCGCGCCGAGGAAGCTGATCTGCGTCTGGGGCATCGCGTCCAGCCCGCCCGGGGCCGGTGTGACGAGCAGGGGCGTGCCGGGCAGCACGTCGGAGGCGTCGAGCGTCGCCGGGATGCACGCCGGCGCGCTCGCGACGTCGGCGTGCAGGCTGCTCGCCCCGCTCAGGCCGACCGCCGCGGCGGCCAGCGCGCAGGCGCCGCCGAGGGCCGCAGTCGCACGCAGCCGGCGCCGCGTCGAAGCTCTCAGACGATCTCCCGTCAGACCGAAGATCGGGCCACGATAGCGCTAGACGGGCCCGCGCCCGCGCCGGCCGCGAACGGCGGCCCTGTACTGTCCGGGCGGGGTCGCGCCGCCACCGGCGTCGTCGCACCCTCGTGCACGACGGTGCTCCCCGCCCGATGACAGCCCTGCGGCGAACGCGGTTGCTCGTGACCGCCTTCTTCGCGCTGGACGGCTTCCTCTTCGCCAACTGGGTGGTGCGGGTGCCCGCGGTGAAGGCGCACGTCGGGGCGTCCGCGGGCACCCTCGGCCTGGCCCTGCTCGGCATCTCCGCCGGCGCCGTCGTGACAATGATGTTCGCGGGAGCGCTGTGCTCGCGCTTTGGCAACGCCCCGATCATCGTCGGCTCCGCGACGCTGATGTCGCTGGCGCTGATGGCGCCTGCGCGGGTCGCGACCGTAGCCGCGCTCGCCGCCGTGCTGGTCGTCTTCGGCGCGGGCTTCGGCGGCCTGAACGTGGCGATGAACAGCTCCGCGGTGGAGATCGCCGCGCGCCTGCGGCGACCGATCATGCCGAGCTTCCACGCCGCCTACAGCCTCGGCGGGCTCTCTGGCGCCGTGGTCGGCGGGGCGCTCGCCGGCTTGCTCGGCGCGAGCACCCAGCTCACCGGCGTCGGCGTCTTCGGGCTCGCCCTGACCGCCTGCGGCGGACCGCTGCTGCTGCGCCTTGAGCGCGAGAGCCCCACGAGCGCCGAGGTGGCGCCGCTCGCGCCCGGCGCGAGCGAGCCTCGCCCGGGCGCCGTCAGGGCGCCGCGCGTGGTCGTCGCCGTGTTCGGCCTGATCGCGCTCTGCTCCTCCTACGGCGAGGGCGCGATGGGCGACTGGGGTGCGCTTCACCTGCGAACCGACCTGCACACGAGCGTGGGCCTCGCCGCAGCCGGCTATGCCTCGTTCTCCGCGGCGATGGTGGTGGGACGGCTGTCGGGCAGCGCGATGCTGCGCCGTGCCGGGCGGACGTTCGTGCTGGCCGCCGGCGCGCTCACCGCCGCCGCGGGCATGCTCCTCGCCGCGCTCGCGCCGGACCTCGTGCTCGCGATCGTCGGCTTCCTGCTCGTCGGTCTGGGGCTGGCGAACCTGTTCCCCGCAGCGGTCGGCGAGGCCGGCGCGCTCGCCGGTCCAGGTGGGGTCGCCGCGGCATCGGTCGTCGGCTACAGCGGCTTTCTCGCCGGTCCGCCGCTGATCGGCTTCCTCGCGCAGCGCGTCGGGCTGCCGGCCGCGTTGACCAGCATCTCGGCGCTGGCCGCGCTCGCCGCGCTCGGTGCGCTGGCGGCGCACCGGATCGCGCCTGAACGCTGATCGGTGGCCCCGGCGGCGTACATGCGTCCGCGGCGGGGCTACGCGCGCGCGCTCGTCGCCGGGTCCAGGCGGGTCATCACGACGTTCGCCGAGAGCTCGGCGGGGCCGCCGCGGTAGACGCCCTTGATCGGCGGCACGTCGTCATAGAGGCGACCGTGGCCGATTTTCACGTACTGCTCGCCGGCGCGCGAGCGGTTGGTTGGATCCATGCCCACCCAGACCGGCTCGCCGCGCTCGCCGCCGTCGGGCAGCAGCGCCTCGAGCCAGGCGTGCGTATCGACCTCGACCGAGTCGCTGCCGCCGTCGGCGGGCGCCGCGAACAGGTAGCCGGAGACGTAGCGGGAGGCGATGCCGTGGCGGCGCAGGACGATCAGCGCGAGGTGGACGAAGTCCTGGCAGACGCCGCCGCCGGCCCGCAGCAGATCGGCCACGGTCGAGCCGACGTAGGTGATGCCGGTGTTGTATTCGAAGCGGTCGGGGATCAGCGCGCACAGTCCCTCGACGGACTCCAGCGGCGTCGCCAGATCGCTCAGCGCGACCAGCTCGTCGAGCGTCCCGTTGGGCGGTTCGACGATGCTCGCGAGCAGGTACTCGCCGGCGGCCTCGCGGTAGGCGGGCGTGTCGAGCGACTCCCAGTCCGCGTTCGGGGGCTCGGGCGGCTCGGAGGTCACGGCGCGGGCGCGCACGTCGATCGACAGCGAGCTGTGGGGGCGCGAGATGCCGAACTCGATCACCTCGGTGCCGAAGTAGTCGGCGTGGCGGCCGAGCCTCGCCTCGGGGTCGGTGCGCACATGGAACTCGTCGCAACGCTGCGTCGCGGTCGTTGCCGGCCGGACGCGCAGCGCGTTGAGGTTGTCCGTGACGGGCTCGCTGTAGTGGTACTCGGTGGTGTAGTGGATCGAGAACAGCATCGGTTTCAGCTGACGTGGGTCGGCGACATGACCCCACCAAAGTAGCGCTCCGTGATGTCGCCGTCGGCCAGGGCCAGCTCGCGCCCGACGATCTCGCACACCTCCAGCAGGCCACCATCGTCGTTGCGCCCCACGCGCCCGCGGAAGTCCAGGTCCGCCAGGACGCGCGAGAGACGGAGCACCGGCTCGGAGGAGCGGGGGTTGGCGTCGGCGAGTTCGAGCGCCGCGCGGACCGCGTCGATCGAGGCGGCGACGGAGTCGGGGTAGCTGCGCGTGTAGAGCAGGAAGCTGGCAACCGCCGTCGCGGTCGGCGCCGCCGCACCGGCGCGGCGGAACGCCTGCAGGCCGCCGACCGCCCCCAGCAGCGCGAGCGCCTGGCCGTCGCGCGGCGAGGCGGTCGGCTCGCCCGGCGCCGGCAGCGCGACCCGGAGCATCCGCAGCACCATGTCGGCGGACTCGAAGCGCCCGCCCGCGTCGAGGAAGGCGTAGGCGTCGTCGCGCAGCATCGTGCGCGAGGCGACGCCCCAGAACAGCGCCGTGCGGCTCTTGACGTAGCTGACGAACGAATAGGGGCCGCCGTAGTCGCTGACGCCGATCGAGGCGTCGGCGAGGCCGAGGTGGACGGCGTTGATCGCCTCCCACATCTCGGCGCTGATCACGTCGCGCACGCTGTGCGCGCCCTCGCGCGCGCGCTCGAGACTGGCGACGACCGAGTTGGCGTTGGCGAGATCGGTGCTGAGCAGGGCGACCGTCTCCGCGCGCGTGGGACGCACGACCGTCTTGCGCCGCCGGCCGGTGGTCGCCGTCGAGCCCATGATCGCGAGCACGGCGTCCCAGGAGAGCGTCACGCCGGCGGGGTCGTCGGGGCGCCCCTGCAGGTCGGCCTGGAAGACGCCGTCGATCATCCGGGCGGTCAGCTCGGCACGCGAGACGTTGCGCCCGAGCCAGAACAGCTCGTGGGCGATCCGCGAGAGCATCAGGGCGGCGGTCGCAGCCGTTGCTGCTGCTGCTGCTGCTGCGCCTGGCCGGTCCAGGAGCGCAGGCGCAGTCGCGGCAGCGCCGGCGGTGCGAAGACGGCGGCCTCGATCGGCTCGAGCTCGGTCTCCTGCTCGTCCTGGAGCACCCAGGTGTCCTTCGAGCCCCCGCCGCGCGAGGAGTTGACGATCAGCGACCCGGGCTCGAGCGCGACGCGCGTCAGCCCGCCCGGCACGATCCGGATCTCGTCGCCGAAGATCGCGAACGGCCGCAGGTCGACGTGGCGGGCCGCGAGCGTGCCGTCGCTCTCGACGGTCGGCACCGTCGAGAGCTGGACAACCTCCTGGGCGATCCACTGCGAGGGGTCGCGGCGCACCGTCGCGGCAAGCTCGACGAGGCGCTGCTCGTCGGCCGAGGGGCCGATCACCACGCCCTTGCCGCCGGACTCGCCGGTCGGCTTGAGCACGAGCTGGTCGATCCGCGCCATCGCCGCCTCGAGCTGGTCGGGGTCGTCGAGCAGATAGGTGGTGACGTTGTCCAGCAGCGGCTCCTCGCCGAGGTAGAAGCGGATCATCGCCGGGACATAGCAGTAGACGGCCTTGTCGTCGGCCACGCCGGTGCCGATCGCGTTGGCGATCGCGACCGTGCCGGCGCGATAGGCGCGGATCAGACCCGGCACGCCGAGCAGCGAGTCGGGGCGGAACTCGAGCGGGTCGAGGAACGCGTCGTCGAGGCGGCGGTAGATCGCGTTCACGCGCGCGAGGCCGCTGGTCGTACGCATGTAACAGACGTCGTCGCGGACGACGAGGTCGGAGGCCTCGACCAGTTCGACGCCCATCTGGCGGGCGAGGAAGGTGTGCTCGAAGTAGGCGCTGTTGGCCGGCCCGGGCGTCCACACGACGATCCGCGCGTCACCGTCGGCGACCGGCGCGACGGAGCGCAGGGCGGCGTGCAGGAGCGCCGGGTACTGGTCGATCGCGCGCACGCGGTGGTGCGCGAAGAGCGACGGGATCAGGCGCGTCATCGCCAGGCGGTTCTCGAGCATGTAGGAGATCCCCGAAGGCGTGCGTACGTTGTCCTCGAGCACCTTCCAGGCCCCGTTGGCGTCGCGCACCAGGTCGCAGCCGGCCACGTGCGTGTAGACGCCGCGCGGCGGGCGGATGCCGTGGGCGGCGCGGGCGAAGTGCGAGCGGCTCGCGATCAGCGTCCAGGGGACGATCCCAGCCTTGACGATCTCGCGCTCGTGGTAGACGTCGTCGACGAACTGGTTCAGGGCGCGGATCCGCTGCGCGAGCCCGCGCTTGATCGTGCGCCACTCCGCAGCCGGGATGATCCGCGGGATCAGGTCCAGCGGGAAGGGCCGGTCCGCGACGGCCCCGTCGGCGCCGGTCAGATCGAAGGTGATCCCCTGGCGCATGAAGATCGCGTCGCGCAGCGCGCCTGCCGCGACGAGACTGTCGGCGCCCAAACGCTCCAGCTCGGCGACCAGCGCCTGCGCGTGCGGCCGCGGCTCGCCGTCGGCGGTGAACACCTCATCGAAGGTCGTGGCCGATCCGGCCCAGGTCATCTGCACATTCTCCGCGAGAAGGCGGCGGCCGTGTCGAGCCACCGTGGCCAAGATGCGCGGCGCTCGTTTGTCCCCGGGGGCGTATCGGACCGCCGCGGCGGCGGGGCGGCCGCGGCGCTCAGGCCAGCAGCTCGTACGCGGGCAGGGTGAGGAACTCGACGAACTCCTCGCCGGTGGCGAGGCGGTCGAACAGCTCGCGTGCGGGCCCGTAGCCCTCGCCGAGCTTCGCGACCTCCTCGTCGGTGACGGCCGTGACCTGCTCGGGCGTGAAGCGCCCGTGGTGCAGCCACTGCCAGACCTGGGCGCGCGAGATCTCGGAGGTCGCGGCGTCCTCCATCAGGTTGAAGATCGCGACCGCGCCGTTGCCCGCGAGCCACGCCGCGAGGTATTGGATGCCGACCGAGACGTTGTTGCGAAGTCCTTCGAGCGTGACCTCGCCGGGTGTCGCGGCGACGTCGAGCAGCGCGGCCGCGTCGGGCACGACGTCCTCGCGCAGCACCCCGAGCTGGTTTGGCCGCTCGCCGAGCACACGGTCGAAGACCTCGAGCGCCACCGGCACGAGGTCCGGGTGGGCGACCCAGGTGCCGTCGTAGCCCTGCGAGGCCTCGCGCTCCTTGTCCTCGCGCACCTTCGCCAGGGCGACCGCGTTGACCTCGGCGTCGCGGCGCGAGGGGATGAAGGCCGCCATGCCGCCGATCGCGTGGGCGCCGCGCCGGTGGCAGCCGGCCACCAGCAGCTCGGCGTAGGCGCGCATGAACGGGACGCCCATCCCGACCGACGCACGGTCGGGCAGCACGAACTCGTCGCGGTGGCCGAGCTTCTTGATCACGCTGAAGAGGTAGTCCCAGCGGCCGGCGTTCAGGCCCGTCGCGTGCGGCCCGAGCTCGAACAGGATCTCCTCCATCTCGAACGCCGCGAGGATCGTCTCGATCAGCACGGTCGCGCGGATCGTGCCGCGCGGGATGCCGAGCAGCTCCTGCGCCCGCTCGAAAACGGCGTTCCACAGCCGCGCCTCCAGATGGGACTCGAGCTTGGGCAGATAGAAGTACGGGCCGCTCCCCTGCGCCGCCAGGGCCTCGTGGTTGCGCAGCAGGTAGAGCCCGAAGTCAAACAGCGAGGCCGAGATCGGCTCACCGTCGACCTCGAAGTGGCGCTCGGACAGATGCCAGCCGCGCGGGCGCACGAGCAGCGTCGCGACCGAGTCGTTCAGCTCGTAGGTCTTCTCGGGCGTCTGCAGGGCGATCGTGCGCGCGATCGCGTCGGTCAGGTTGCGCTGACCGTCGAGCATGTTCTCCCAGGTCGGCGAGTTGGAGTCCTCGAAGTCGGCCATGAAAACCCGCGCACCCGAGTTCAGCGCGTTGATCACCATCTTGCGCTCGGTCGGGCCGGTGATCTCGACGCGGCGGTCCGCCAGGTCCGCGGGCGCCGGCGGGACCCGCCAATCCGCCGCACGCACCGAGGCCGTCGCGTCCAGGAAGCCCGGCAGCTCGCCGTCGCGCAGCGCCTGCGCACGCGTCTGGCGCGCCGCCAGCAGCTCCTCGCGCTGCCCGGCGAACTCGCGCGCCAGCACGCCGAGAAACTCGACGGCCTCTGGCGTCAACACATCATCGGACTTCACTGGCGTGCCTCCTTCAGCAGTTGGTGGGAATCGACGCCGCGGATCGAGGCGTCGAGCAGTTCGATCGGGTGAAACGCCGGCAGCGGGCGCCCGGCTCGCCGCAGCGCGGCACTGACCTGGACCAGGCAGCCCGGGTTCGCGCTGGCATAGGCGTCCGCTCCGGTACCCCCCACCAGGCGTGCCTTGCGCTCGCCGAGCTCCGCGGCGGCCGACGGCTGCACGATGTTGTAGATACCGGCGCTACCGCAGCAGATGTCCGCTTCGCCGGGCTCGCGCAACTCGAGGCCGGGGATCGAGCGCAGCATCGCCCGGGGTTGCGCCGCGATCCGCTGGGCGTGGCGCAGATGGCAGGAGTCCTGGAAGGCGACGGACAGCTCGAGCGGATGGCGCGGAGCGCGCGGCTCCGCCAGCAGTTCGCTGACGTCGACGGCGTTCTCGATGCCGTGATCCTTCAGATGTGAGCCGCAGCCCGCGGCGTTCGTGACGATGTGGTCGTAGCCGCGCAGGTCCCGCCTGAGGCGCTCGACGCGCGCGACCCCCTGCGCAAGGCGCCCGGCGTGGGCGTGCAGCGCGCCGCAGCACCCCTGGGCGCGGGGGACGTGCACGTCGTAGCCCTCGGCGGCGAGCACGCGCGCGGTCGCGGCATTGACGTCGCCGAAGACGACGCTCTGCACGCAGCCGGCCAGGAGCGCGACGCGCGCACCGCCGCCCGGCAGGTGCACGGGCGGCCAGGCCGGCGCCGACCACGGCGGAGCGAGCGCCTTCAGCGCACGAAACGGCCCCGGAGCCGGCAGCGCCCGTAGCGCGAGCGCCGCGCGCAACCGGCGGCGGTGCGGCAACACCGCGAACATCGCGCCGCGCAGCAGCCGCTGCCCCAGCGGCCGGCGATGGCGCGCCTCCACCTCCACGCGGGTCAGCTCGATCAGGCGGTCGTACTGGACGCCCGAGGGGCAGGCGGTGACACACGCCATGCAGCCCAGGCACCGATCGAAGTGCTCGGCGACGTCGTCGGTCAGCTCGATGCTGCCGTCTTCGAGCGCCGCCATCAGATGGATCCGCCCGCGCGGGGAGTCCATCTCCTCGTGCCAGAGCGCGTAGGTCGGGCAGGTCGGCAGACAGAACCCGCAGTGGACGCAGTCGGCGATCAGCTCCGGGTCCACAGCGCCTCCGCGACGCGCGTGGCAAGCGGGCTCCACTGCTGATCCGACTGCTGATCCGCGCCCGCCGCGGCGGTGTAGGCGACGCGCGGGCCCGGGCGAACGAGCGGCGCCCGGGCGCCCGCATCGTCGCCGTCTCCCTCCCAGCGCCGGCGGCGGGGCAGGGTCGCCTGCAGCGCCCGGATCTCATCCCAGCAGTCGGCCTCGTCCCCGCCGAGCTCGCGCAGCTGCGCATCCACCGCCGCCGGTGCGCCCTCGAACAGCACGTGCAGCCGCTCGCCGACCAGATCGACGGCGCTCGGCACGAGCTGCGAGCGCTGCAGGGCCGGCCAGCCGCTGCGTGCCACGACGGCGCTGCGCGCGGCGCGCGGGCGCGGGTGCAGCCGAAGCGCCAGCCGCTCGACCGACCCGAGCCGTCCGCGCGAGCCGCAGAACAGCTTGCCGAGGTCGTAGCCGGCGACATTCTTGACCACCTTGCCGCCGGCGTTGGCGCGCAACCCGTCGCGCAGCACGACGGTCACGCCGAGCACCAGGTCGCGCATCGTGCCGTAGCGGTGGCGCAGCGGCCCGGAGAGGTCCTCGAGCAGGCACTCGCCGAGCGTGGGGTCTCCAGGCGGATCGAGCGACAGCCGCTGATCCTGCTGCGCGAGCGCCTCCGCGAGCGCGCCGATGCGCGCGGATGCCGCAACGACGACCGTCAGGTCACCGGGCTCGTACTCGACGATCCCGGCGTCCTTAGAGTCCAACCGAGAACCCCCTCTCAGAAACGCTCAACGAGACCCGCCAGCTCCAGGGGGTGGGCACGGTAGGGGCCGGGGACCTCGCCGCACAGACGCGGCGTCGGCAGGACCTTGCCCGGGTTGCACAGGCCGCGCGGATCGAACGCGGCGCGTAGGCGCGCCATCGCCTCGAGGTCGTCCTCGCCGAACATCAGCGGCATCGAGCAGGCCTTGTCGGTGCCGACCCCGTGCTCGCCGGTGATCGAGCCGCCGGCATCGATGCACGAAACGAGGATCGCGTCCGCCAGCGCCTTCGCGCGCTGCGCCTCACCCGGCACGCGCGCGTCATAGAGCACGAGCGGGTGCAGGTTGCCGTCGCCGGCGTGGAACACGTTGCCGACGCGCAGCCCGGCGTCGGCGGAGAGCTCGGCGATGCGCCGCAGCACCCACGGCAGACGGGTCCGCGGAACGACGCCGTCCTGGACGTAGTAGTTGGGGCTGATCCGGCCCATCGCGGCGAACGCCGCCTTGCGCCCACGCCAGATCCGCGCGCGCTCGCCGTCGTCGGCCGCGATCCGCCACTCGCGGGCGTGGCGCTCCGTGCAGACCCGCTCGACCACCGCCAGGTCGTGCTCGACCTGCTCGGGCCAGCCGTCCAGCTCGACGATCAGGATCGCGTCGCAACCCGGCGGGTACTGCGGCCCGAGCGCCGCGACGGCGGCCTCGATCGCGACGGCGTCCATCATCTCGATCGCCGCGGGCGTGACGCCGGAGGCGATGATCGCCGAAACGGCCTCGGCCGCGTCGTCGGTGTGGGCGAAGCCGGCGAGCAGCGTGCGCACCGCAGCGGGGGTGCGCAGAATCCGCAGCGTCACCTCCGTCGCGATCCCGAGCGTGCCCTCCGAGCCGATGAACGCGCCGAGCAGATCCGGGCCGTCGTCCCAGACCGAGCAATCGAGCAACCCGCCGTCGGGCAGCACGATCCGCGCGGCGAGCACATGGTTGACGGTGAAGCCGTACTTGAGGCAGTGCGCGCCGCCGGAGTTCTCCGCCACGTTGCCGCCGATCGTGCAGACCTGCTGCGACGAGGGATCGGGCGCGTAGTAGAAGCCGTGCGGAGCGACGGCGCCGCTGACCTCGAGATTGGTGACCCCGGGCTGCACGACGATCTCGCCGCGATCGACGCGGACCTCGAGCACGGCCGTCATCGCCGCCAGCGAGATCACGATCCCGTCCGCGACCGGCAGCGCTCCGCCGGAGAGCCCCGAGCCGGCGCCGCGCGCGACGAACGGGATGGAGTGCGCGGCGCAGAGCGCCACGACCCCGGCCACCTGCTCGGTGCTCGCCGGCAGCGCCACGAGCGACGGGACGACGCGGTTGGCGGTCAGGCCATCGCACTCGTAGGTACGCAGCTGCTCGGGCCCGGTGATCAGCTGCCCGGGCCCAAGCATCGCCTCGAACTCGCGGACGAGAGCCGGGGCGAGGGGCTTGGATGGCATCGCGCGCAGTCTATCCGCAGGCGCTCGAGCGTCCGCGGAGGCGCCCGCGCAGCCTCCGTCCGCGGGCGCCCGGGCGGCCGCGCCGGCGCCCGCCGGCTCCAGTGGACGCCCGCCACCCTGGCGTGTACGCTTGTCAGGCGCCCGAGTGAGCGCTGCCGTTCTGGCCGGCCTGTGCCAGCACCCTTGAAAGGGGCCGATGGTCCTAGAGACGACCGCGCCCGACGGGATCGACGATCACGCGGGGCGGGAGCCCGGAGACGCAGCCCAGGAGGCCCGCGAGCGCGGCGCCTACTGGACCGCCGAGCTCGCGCCCTTCGCGCGGGCGAGCGTACGGGCGAGCATCGGCGGCCTGCTGACCTCGGTCGTGCCCTACCTCGGCCTGCTGGTCGCGATGTACTACTCGCTGGCGGTCTCCTACCTCGTCACGCTCGCGATCGGCGTGCTCGCCGCGGGCTTCCTGCTTCGCACCTACATCGTCTTCCACGACTGCACCCACGGCTCCTACCTGCCGACCAAGCGCGGCAACCAGTGGCTCGGCAGCGTGCTCGGCGTGATGGTGTTCGCGCCGTTCGCCAACTGGCGCCACAACCACGCGGTCCATCACGCCACCGCCGCCGACCTCGACCGCCGCGGCCAGGGCGATGTGCCGACGCTCACGGTGGCTGAGTACAACGCCCGCGAGTGGCGCGGGCGGCTCGCCTACCGCCTGTTCCGCAACCCGCTCGTGATGTTCGGCCTGGGCCCGCTCGGCGCGATGATCCTCGCGCCGCGGATCGTTCCGCGCAACGCCCGCCCGCGGATCAAGCACAGCGTGCAGCTGACGAACCTCACGCTCGCCGTGCTGGTCGCCGGCGCCTGCCTGCTGATCGGCTGGCGCGACTACCTGCTGATCCAGGGGCCGCCCGCGCTGCTGGCGGGGGCCGCCGGGATCTGGCTGTTCTACGTCCAGCACCAGTTCGAGGACACCTACTGGGAGCGCAACACCGGCTGGACCTACGCCGACGCGGCGCTGCGCGGCAGCTCCTACCTGAAGCTACCGAAGGTGCTGCAGTTCTTCACCGGCAACATCGGCCTGCACCACGTGCACCATCTGAACTCGCGCATCCCCAACTACAACCTGCAGGCCGCGCACGACTCAAACCCGGTCTTCGAGAGCGTGCCGACGCTGTCGATCTGGGACGGCCTGCGCGCCACGCAGCTGAAGCTGTGGGACGAGGACGCCCGCCGGCTCGTGACGTTCCCCCAGGCCCGCGCGGCCACCGCCGCTCGCCTGCGCGCGCAGCCGTCGTCCGCCTAGCGGCCGGCTAAAGTTCGACCGCGCGGTGGTCGCGGGCCGAGGCGTACAGGGCCTCGATCATCCGCGCCTGACCGATCGCGTCCTCGCGGCCCAGCAGCGGCGCCGCGGTGCCGCGGATCGCGGCGGAGAGGTTCTCCAGTTCGAGCCGGTAGGAGTTCGCGAGCGGCGTGACGATCGTCTCGACATGCTCGCCGCGAAGCAGCTCGATCCCCGGCACGCGCACGTGCCAGGGGTCGGCAACGCGCAGGCTGCCCTGATCGCCGAACACCGACAGCTCGGCGGGCGGGCTGAAGGCGAAGCCGCTTTCGAAGTGCGCGATCACGTCGCCCTCAAACGAGGCCACACCGGCGAAGGCGACGTCCACCCCCGCGCCGCCGGACAGTTGCTCGCCGGCCACGCGCAGCGGCTCCCCGCACAGCAGCCGCACGGCGCTGACGCAGTAGCAGCCGACGTCCATCAGCGACCCGCCCGCGAGCTCCGGGCGCATCCGCACGTTGGCGCCATCGTCCAGGTGAAAGCCGAAGCTCGCGCGGACCATCGCCACGCGACCGACCGCCCCCTCGCCGACCAGCTCCACCAGGCGCGCGGTCTGCGGGTTGTGGCGCCACATGAACGCCTCCATCAGCAGCCGCCCGCAGCGCTCCGCGACGTCGAACGCCCGCGCAACCTCCGCCGCACTTGGGCTCAGCGGCTTCTCGCAGAGCACGTGCTTGCCGGCCTCAAGCGCGCGGATCGACCATTCGATGTGCATCGAGTTGGGCAGCGAGATGTAGATCGCCTCGACGTCCGGATCGGCGAGCAGCGCGTCGTAGGACCCGTGCGCGCGGGCGATGCCGTGCTCGCGCGCGTAGGCGTCGGCGCTCGCCTGCTCGCGGCTCGCGACGGCGACCACCTCGACCTGCTCGGACTCGCGCGCGCCGGCGAGCACGAGGCGGTTGATCGCGGCGGTCGAGAGGACCCCCCATCGCAGCGGCTCAGGCATGAACGCCCATCCTAATGTCGTAGGGAGCGGCGCACCCCGTTCGGGGCACAGGCACCCCGTTCGGGGCACAGGCACCCCGTTCGGGGCACAGGCACCCCGTGCGGGGCACAGGCACCCCGTTCGGGGCACAGGCATGCGCCGCTCCGGGGGACGGTGCATGCACCGTCCCCCGGCTGGGCACAGGCACCCAGCCGTCACAGCAGATTGGGTATACCTCCGGGCATGCCCGCGCCCCCACCCAGCCAAGCCGACGCGGCGGGCGCGCGCGAGGGTGAGGAGGAGCGCTACGGCCCGCTCGTGCTCACGCGGATCGTCAAGGAGGACGGGCGGTCGCTGATCCGCTTCGATCGCGCCGATCAGCACGAGCGCGCGTGAGCTCGCTGCGCTACAACGAGCTGCGCGACGAGGAGGTCGCCTACGCCGTCCACCGCCAGGACCGCACGTTTCTGCCGCCGGAGGACCACTGCCCGCTTGACCCGACACGGCCCGGCGGACCGGCGACCGAGATCCCGTACCCGAGCTTCGAGATCGTCGTCTTCGACAACCTCTTCCCGAGCTTCGAGGCGCCGATGGGGGCGGCCGAGGTCGTCGTCTACACCGACGACCATCACGGCTCCTTCGGCGGCCTTGACCCCGCCCGCGCGGAGGCGCTGATGTGGGTGTGGCGCCAGCGCTACGAGGAGCTCGGCGCCCGCCCCGACGTCGACTACGTGCTGATCTTCGAGAATCGCGGCGTCGAGGTCGGCACGACGCTGCACCATCCGCACGGGCAGATCTACGCCTTCCCGTTCCTGCCGCCGGTCCCCGCGCTCGAACTGGCCGCCGACGCGCGGCTGGGCGGCTGCGCGCCCTGCGCGCTGCTCGAGCGCGAGCTGGCGGAGGGGTCGCGGATCGTGCATTCCAACGACGATGTCGTCGCCTACGTGCCCTTCGCCGCGCGCTGGCCGTATGAGACGCACGTGGTGATGCGCGAGCACCGCCCGAGCCTCGTGGCGTGCACGGCGGGCGAGCTGGCGTCGCTGGCCGGTGCGCTGCAGGCCGTCACGCGCGGCTTCGACCGGCTCTTTCACCGCCCCTTCCCCTACATGATGGTCGTGCACCAGGCGCCGACCAACGGCGCGGGCTCGGGCCACCTGCACGTCGAGTTCTACCCGCCGCTGCGCACCGCGACCAAGCTCAAGTACCTGGCCGGCTGCGAGCAGGGCGCCGGCACCTTCATCATGGACGTGCTGCCGGAGGACTCGGCCGCGGCGCTTGCGGAGGCGATCGCCGTTGAGCATGCCTGAGGGTCCATCCGAGAACCCCTCGCGCACGTCTGACGGCGGCGGATCATCGCGGATGCATCGTCCTCGTTCGCGGCAATGGCCCCGCCATTGCCCGCTCACTGCGTCCTCGCCCCGCTCGACCCGGCGCTCGCCAGCCCCACACGCGGAGCTCTCGGATGAACCCTAGCCACGTCGCGGCCTTCGCGCCTGGCCGCGTCAACCTGATCGGCGAGCACACCGACTACAACGAGGGGCTCGCGCTGCCGTTCGCGATCGAGGCCGGGGTTCGGGTCGACGCGAGCGCGACCGGCGGGCGCGCGATCCATGCGCACGCGCTGGACCTCGGCGAGCGCGACAGCTACGAGCTCGGGGCCGAGGGACCCTCGCCCGGCGGCTGGCGCTCCTTCGTGCGTGGCGCGAGCGCCGAGCTGGCGGCGGCCGGGCTGCCGCTGCGCGGCGCGACGCTCGAGATCGAGGGCACGATCGCCCGCGGCGCGGGACTGTCCTCGTCGGCGGCGCTCGAGGTCGCGCTGTGCCTCGCGCTGCTGGCGCTCGCCGACGCCGACGTCGTGCCGCCGTGGCCGCTCGCGCGGATCTGCTCGCGGGTCGAGAACGAGTGGGTCGGCGCGCAGACCGGGCTGCTGGACCAGCTCGCCTCGCTGTGCGGGCGCGAACGCGCGGCGATGCGGATCGACTTCCGCTCCGGCGTGATCGAGCCGGTGGCGCTGGAGCTCGGCGACTGGCGCCTGATGACGCTCGACTCGGGCGTCGTCCACACCCACGCGGAGTCGGGCTACAACGAGCGCCGCCGGGAATGCGCGCAGGCCTGCGAGGTGCTCGGGATCTCGAGCCTGCGCGATCTCGACCCGACGATGCTCTCGGCGCTGCCCGCGCCGCTGGATGCGCGGGCCCGGCACGTGCTGGAGGAGAACGCGCGCGTCGATGCGGCCGTGGACGCGCTCTCGCGCGGCGACCTGCCGGCGCTCGGGGCGCTGCTGGACGCCTCCCACGCGAGCCTGCGCGACCTCTACGAGGTCTCGACCCCCGAGCTCGAGGCGGCCGTGGTCGCGCTGCGCGACGGCGGCGCGGCGGGCGCGCGGCTGATGGGCGGCGGCTTCGGCGGCAGCGTGCTTGGATTGCTGCCGCCCGGCGCGCTCGCGCCCAGGGGCGCGCTGGAGGTGGCGCCGGGGGCGGGCGCGCGCGTGCTCGAGCGCTAGTGGTGCTCGCACGCTGCGAGATCATGTCGGCGTGACCGCGCACAGGCCCGACGCGTTGATCTTCGACTTCGACGGCGTGATCGTCGACTCCTACGCGGCGGTCACCGGTTCGATCAACGCGGCGCTCGTCGAGCACGGCCTCGGCGCCCGTCCCGCCGCGCAGCTTCGCCACTACATCGGGCCGCCGACCTTCGTCGCCTTTCGCGAGCTGACCGGCGCGCCCGAGGGCTCGCCGGAGATCGACGCGGTCGTCGCCACCTACCGGCGCCACTACGCAGCGGTGTACCTCGAGCAGACGACCGTGATCGAGGGGATCGCGCCGGTGCTCGAGACGCTCTCGGAGCGCTTCCCGCTCGCGCTCGCGACCTCCAAGTCGGTGCTCTTCACCCAGCCGCTGCTTGACGCGCTCGCCCTCGCGGGGCTCTTCGCCAACGTCTCGGCGGCCGCCGCGGGCGACGCGAGCGACGACAAGACCGCGATCGTCGGGCGCGCGCTGGAGGCGCTGGCCGCGCTCGGCTGCGCCCGGCCGGCGATGGTCGGCGACCGCAGCTTCGACGTCGAGGCGGCCCACGCACACGGACTGCTCGCGGTCGGCGTGACCTGGGGCATCGGCAGCGCGACGGAGCTCCGGGATTCCGGCGCCGACGTCCTGCTCTCGCGGCCGAGCGAGCTGCTGGAGCTGGCCGTCGCGGAGCCCCCGGCCGGGCGCTGAAACGGTATACCTCCTCGCGTGCCGCGCCCGCCCGGGCGCCGGCCCGCGCGACCGGACCGCGAGCTCGCCCGCCCCCAGATCAAAGGAACCGTGATGGCCGACCCCTACGCAGCAACGCCGGACGACCGTTTCAGCTTCGGTCTGTGGACCGTCGGCCACCGCGGCAGCGACCCGTTCGGCCTGCCGACGCGCCCGCCGATCGCGCCGGAGCAGATCGTCGCGAAGCTCGGCGAGGTCGGGGCCTGGGGCGTCTGCTTCCACGACGACGACCTCGTGCCGTTCGGCTCATCCGCGGCCGACCGCGACGCGATCGTCTCGAGCTTCGCCAGGGCGGTCGGCGGCGCCGGCCTGTGCGTGTCGATGGCGACCGTCAACCTGTTCACGCAGCCGGTCTTCCGCGACGGCGCGCTGACCGCAGCCGACCCGGCGGTGCGGCGCTTCGCACTGCGCAAGACCTGCGGCGCGATCGACATCGGCGCCGAGCTGGGCGCGCCGATCTTCGTGCTGTGGGGTGGGCGCGAGGGCGTCGAGTCCGCGGCGGCGCGCGACCCGCGCGTCGCCCTGGAGCGCTACCGCGAGGGCGTCGACTTCCTCTGCCAGTACGTTCGCGAGCAGGGCTACGACATGCGCTTCGCACTGGAGGCCAAGCCGAACGAGCCGCGCGGGCACATCTACCTGCCAACAACCGGCCACATGCTGCACTTCATCGAGACGCTCGCGCACCCGTCGATGGTCGGCGTGAACCCGGAGATGGCGCACGAGGCGATGGCCGGCCTGTCGTTCTCCTTCGCCGTCGGCCAGGCGCTGTGGGCCGGCAAGCTGTTCCACGTCGACCTCAACGCCCAGAACGGGCCGCGCTACGACCAGGACTTCCGCTTCGGCGCCGAGGACCTCAAGGAGGCCTTCCTCACCGTGCGCCTGCTGGAGCGCGCGGGCTACGAGGGGCCGCGGCATTTCGACGCGCGCGCCTACCGCAGCGAGGACGACATCGACGTTTACGCGGCGTTCGCGCGCGGCTGCATCCGCAACTACAAGATCCTCGCCGCCAAGGCCGCCGAGTTCGACGCCGACGCGCGGATCCTCGCGGCGTGTGAGGCGGCCGGCGCCGGCCAGCTCGCGCAGCCGACCCCGGCGTTTTCGCGCGAGGTGCTCGAGGCGATCCGCGGCGAGGACTTCTCGGAGCTCCTCGCCAGTCCCGAGGGCCGCCACCACGAGCCCGCGGACCAGCTGATGCTCGAGCTGCTGATGGGGGTCTGAGCTGACGGTGGCGGTGGCGGGGCCGCCACCACAAACCCGCGGACCGGCTGATGCTCGAGGCTCCGATCGGGCCTGAGAGCGCGAGGCCGGGCAGGGGGTGGCGGAGGTGGTGCGCGGGCGGCGAGCGGACGGCAGGCAACCTCTGCGCGCAGCGGCGGGCTGCATTCGATTGCAGTACACCGCGCGGGGGCGATAATCTGCCAGGCCGAAATGGCTGATAGCTCCAGCTACGTGATCGGGGTGGACTTCGGCACGCTGTCCGGCCGCGCCCTCGTCGTGCGCGCGCAGGACGGCGAGGAGCTCGGCGACGCCGAGCACCCCTACGCGCACGCGGTGATGAGCGAGGAGCTCGCGGCCACCGGGGCGCCGCTGCCACCGAACTGGGCGCTGCAGGACCCCGACGACTACATCGAGGTGCTGCGCGAGGCGGTGCCGGCTGCCGTCGCGGCGGCGGGGATCGACCCCGCCGCGGTCGTCGGGATCGCCACGGACTTCACCGCCTGCACCGTGCTGCCGGTCCTGGCCGACGGCACACCGCTCTGCCGCGTGGAGCAGTGGCGGGCGCATCCACACGCCTGGGTCAAGCTCTGGCGCCACCACGCCGCCCAGCCCCAGGCCGACCGCGTCACCGACGTCGCGGCGGCGCGCGGCGAGGCGTGGCTGCGCCGCTACGGCGGGCGGATCTCCGCCGAGTGGGAGTTCGCCAAGGCGCTGCAGATCCTCGAGGAGGATCCGGCGCTCTACGCAGCGATGGACCGCTTCGCCGAGGCGGCCGACTGGATCGTCTGGCAGCTCTGCGGGATCGAGCTGCGAAACGCCTGCACCGCCGGCTACAAGGGGATCTACCAGGACGGCGCCTACCCCAGCGAGGCCTACCTCGCGACGCTGAACCCGCAGTTCGCCGGCTTCGCCGCGCAGAAGCTCAGCCCGTCGCTCGCGCAGCTGGGCGCGAGGGCCGGCTCGCTGAGCGCGCAGGCGGCGGCGTGGACGGGCCTGAACGAGGGCATCGCGGTGGCGGTCGGCAACGTCGACGCCCACGTCACCGCGCCGGCCGCCGGCGTGACCGAGCCCGGGCGGATGGTCGCGATCATGGGCACCTCAACCTGCCACGTGATGGTCGGCGACCACCTCGCCGAGGTGCCGGGGATGTGCGGCGTGGTCGACGGCGGGATCGTCGCCGGCCGCTGGGGCTACGAGGCCGGTCAGAGCGGCGTCGGGGATATCTTCGCCTGGTTCGTTGCGCAGGGGGTGCCGCCGGAATACCACGAGCAGGCGAGAGCCCGTGGGATCGGCGTGCACGAGCATCTGAGCGAGCTCGGCGCCGCGGCGCCGGTCGGGGCGCACGGCCTGGTCGCGCTGGACTGGTGGAGCGGCAACCGATCCGTGCTGGTCGATCACGAGCTGAGCGGCCTGCTCGTCGGGATGACCCTCTCGACGCGCGCGCACGAGACCTACCGCGCGCTGATCGAGGCGACCGCGTTCGGCACGCGCAAGATCATCGATACCTTCGAGCAGTCGGGCGTCGGCGTGCGCGAATTCATCGCCGCCGGCGGCCTGCTGCGGAACGCGCCGCTGATGCAGTGCTACGCCGACGTGATCGGGCGCCCGATCAGCGTGATCGCCTCCGAGCAGGGGCCCGCGCTCGGCTCGGCCCTGCACGCCGCGGTCGCCGCCGGGGTGCACCAGGACGTCTACGCCGGCGCGCAGGCGATGGGCAGGCTCCACCGCGACGTCTACCGGCCCGACGCGGAGCGCGCGAGCGCCTACGATGAGCTGTATGCGATCTACGGCCACCTCCACGACCACTTCGGGCGCGAGGCGCGGTCGCTGATGCGCACGCTGCAGGCGATCCGCGAACGCGCCGCGGCGCGGGCGAACGTGCGGTGAGCGCGTTCGCGGATCTGCGCGCCAGCGTCGCCGAGCTGCACGGCGAGCTGACGCGCGGCGGCCTGGTCGCCTGGACGAGCGGCAACATCTCCGCCCGCGTTCCGGGCAGCGAGCTGTTCGTGATCAAGCCGAGCGGCGTTTCCTACGACGAGCTGAGCGCCGAGTCGATGGTGCTCGTCGATTTGGACGGCAACGTGCTCGAGGGGTCGCTTCAGCCGTCGAGCGACACGGCCACCCACGCCTACGTCTACCGGGCGATGCCGGCGGTCGGCGGCGTGGCACACACCCACAGCCCCTACGCCACGGCGTGGGCCGCGAACGGCCTGGCGATCCCCTGCGTGCTGACCGCGATGGCCGACGAGTTC
The DNA here is from genome assembly GCA_049522915.1 of Solirubrobacteraceae bacterium. Lineage (GTDB taxonomy): Bacteria > Actinomycetota > Thermoleophilia > Solirubrobacterales > Solirubrobacteraceae > Palsa-513. The sequence continues at coordinate 57,083 of JBEKNK010000002.1, forward strand.
GGCGGCGACATCCCGGTCGGACCGTTCGCGCGGATCGGCGGCGAGGAGATCGGCGTCGCGATCGTCGAGACGCTGCGCGACAGCCGCTCGCCCGCCGTGCTGATGCGAAGCCACGGCGTGTTCACGATCGGCGCGAGCGCCCGCGAGGCCGTCAAGGCGGCCGTGATGTGCGAGGACGTCGCGCGAACCGTGCTGCTCGCCGGCTCCCTCGGAGCGCCGGCGCGCCTGGATCAGGCCGACATCGACGCGCTGTATGACCGCTACCAGAACGTCTACGGGCAAAGGCCCGCGGGCGCGGCCGCGGGCGCGCTGCGCGAGGAGGCGCGCCGATGACCGCAGACGCCGCGAAGGCGCTCGGTCAGTACGAGCTGTGGTTCGTCGCCGGCAGCCAGGAGATGTACGGGCCGGAGGTGCTCGCCGCCGTCGACGCCGACGCGCGTGAGATCGCGGCGGCGCTCGACCAGGCGCCTCAGCTGCCGGTGCGCGTCCGCCTGCGCGAGGTGGCGACCGGCTCGGAGGCGATCCGCCGGTTGTGCCTGGAGGCCAACGCCGCGCCGGAGTGCGTCGGGCTGATCGTCTGGATGCACACCTTCTCCCCGGCGAAGATGTGGATCGCCGGGCTCAGCGCCCTGCGCAAGCCGCTCGCGCACCTGCACACCCAGTTTCACGCCGCGCTGCCGTGGGCGCAGATCGACATGCAGTACATGAACACGCACCAGTCCGCGCACGGCGATCGCGAGTTCGGCTTCCTGCAGACCCGCATGCGCCTCGAGCGCAAGACGGTCGTCGGGCACTGGCGGGACCCCGGCACACTGGAGCGCCTGGGCCGCTGGTCGCGCGCGGCCTGCGGCTGGCACGAGGCGAGGGCGCTGAAGGTCGCCCGCTTCGGCGACAACATGCGCGAGGTCGCGGTCACCGAGGGCGACAAGGTCGAGGCCCAGCTGCGCCTGGGCTTCACGGTCAACGGCTACGGCGTGGGCGACCTCGCGGCGGTGATCGACGGCGTGGGCGAGAGCGCGGTGGCGGCGCTCGTGGACGAGTACGAGGAGCGCTACGACCTGGTGCCCGAGCTGCGCGCCGACGGGGCGCGCCGCGACTCGCTGCTCGTCGCCGCGCGGATCGAGGCCGGGCTGCGCGAGTTCCTGACCGCCGGTGGCTTCGGCGCGTTCACGGACACCTTCGAGGACCTCCACGGCCTCGCGCAACTGCCCGGCATCGCCGTGCAGCGGCTGATGGCCGACGGCTACGGGTTCGGCGGCGAGGGCGACTGGAAGACCGCGGCGCTCGTGGCGATCCTCAAGCGGATGGCCACCGGTCTGCCCGGCGGGACCTCGTTCATGGAGGACTACACCTACGATTTCTCGGGCAAGGAGCCGCTCGTGCTCGGCTCCCACATGCTCGAGATCTGCCCCTCGATCGCCGACGCGCGCCCGAGCTGCGAGATCCACCCGCTCTCGATCGGCGCGCGCGAGGACCCCGTCCGGCTCGTCTTCAACGCCGCGCCCGGGCCCGCGGTGCTCTTCGCGATGCTCGACATGGGCGACCGCTTCCGCCTGCTCGCCAACGAGGTCGAGGTCATCTCACCACCGCACGAGCTGCCGAAGCTGCCGGTCGCGCGAGCGGTCTGGAAGCCGAAGCCCGACTTCCACACGGCGGCCGAGGCGTGGCTGCTCGCCGGCGGCCCCCACCACACGGTCTACACCACGGCGCTCGACAGCGAGACGCTCGCCGACTTCGCCCAGATCGCCGGCCTCGAGCTGCTGCTGATCGACGAGCACACGCGGATGCGCGACTTCGCCAACGAGGTGCGCTGGAACCAGGCCTACCACCGCCTCGCCGGCGGGCTGTAGGAGCGGCGCCCTCAGAACAGCTCGCGCCAGCTGAACTGCGGCGCGTAGCCGAGCGCGTGACGCGCCGCCTCGATGTCGAGCAGCGTCCCGTGCTCGGCGAGGCGATCGGCGACCGGCACGCCGGGGTAGCACTCCGCCATCAGCTCGCGGCTCGGCCGGCGCATCACGGTGTCGGCGGCGGCGATGATGAACGCCTGCGCACCCTGGAGCTCGGCCGTCAGCGCGCCGAGCACACTCTGGGCGGCATGGCTCTCATCGACGTAGCTCCAAAGGTTCCACCTGCGCAGCTCGGGGTCGTCCCACCAGGATGGGAACTGCTGGTAGTCGGCGCGCTCCATCACGTTCGAGAAGCGCAGGCCCACGAACGGCGTCCCGCTCCAGCGCGAGAATTGGCGCGCCATCTCCTCGCCGAGCACCTTGGAGAGCGCATAGGAGGACTCCGGTCGCAGCGGATGGCGCTCGTCGATCGGGGTGTACTCGGGCGGGCTGGGAAACGGCGTCCCGAGCGTCGTCTCACTCGAGGCCCAGACGACGCGCCGCAGGCCCAGGCGGACGGCCGCCGAGAACACGGTGTGGGTGCTGCGGATGTTGGTCGAGAAGACGACGTCCGGCGTCGCGTGGGTCGGCGAGGGGATCGCCGCGAGGTGCACGACGGCGTCGGTGCCCGACATCAGCTCGGCTCCGCTCAGCGCCTCGACCGTCTGGCCGAAGTCGGTCAGGTCGGCCGGCAGGAAGGGCGCCTGCGCGGCCACGCTGGAGGGGTCGGGCGGTGTCCGATCGACGTTCAGAACCTCGTGATCGTGTTCGAGCAGCTCGCGCACGACCGCCCGCCCCACCTTGCCGCTCCCGCCCGTGACGACGACCCTCATCACGGCCGAACTCTAATGGCCGCCTGCGGCGGCCGCCAAGCGGGTCGCGCGTGTGCTCGCGCTCGCATCCCCAGCCGGCGCCTCGTGCCTGTCGCAGCGGTGCAGCGGAGCCATCCCCCGTACCCCGTTCGGGCACAGGTACCCCGCTCGGGGCACAGGTACCCCGCTCGGGGCACAGGTACCCCGTTCGGGGCCCAGGCACCCCGTTCGGGGTACAGGCACCCCGTTCGGGGTACAGGCACCCCGCTCGGGGTACAGGCACCCCGTTCGGGAGCAGGCACCCCGCTCGGGGTGCAGGCACCCCGTTCGGGGTACAGGCACCGCAACTGCGCATTTGCACGGATGCAGTCGCGCGCGGCCTCGGCGATGCTCCGCCCATCCCCCGAATCGAGGGAGAGCCGGTCAATTGCGAGCGATGCTCACGCGGGTGGCGATTGCGCGCGTTTTGTGCGATTGTGCGCGCGTGGGCTCATCGACAGCGTTGACGGCGCCGAAAGGTTCGGCGCACGGCTCGCCGACAAGTGCATAGAATCACTAGCGCAGCAGCAGACCATGTCCGGCCCGCATGGAGTCAGAGGAGGAGGGCCAGAGCTCGCAGCCGTCATAACCACCCGGGGAGTCCCGGTTAGCGACGCTTTCAGGCGTTGAGGAGGAGAAGGAATGTCTAAGCATGAGGACCTGGCAAACGACGTACTCGAGCGTCTCGAGTACAGCGACTCCAAGCAGGACGCGACGCCGCAGACCAGGGCGCGCGCGGTAACACGGCGGACCGCCCTCGCCGCGAGCGGCGGAGCGCTCGGCGCTTTCATGCTCGGATCGAACGCGCAGGCGTTTGCTTCCGGCCACGATGCCTCGATCAGCTCGATCTTCGGCGCGCAGAAGGCGTACCACTTCGTGTTCGTCAACCACGTGACGACGAACCCGTTCTTCACCCCCACCCAGTACGGCATCGCTGACGCGTGCTCGCTGCTGGGCTGCACCTACCAGTGGACGGGCTCGCAGACGGGCGTCGTCGCGCAGATGGTCACCGCGTTCAACACGGCGATCACAGCCGGCGCGGACGGCATCGCCTGCCCGTTCATCGACCCGACCGCGTTCAACGCGCCGACGGCCAACGCCCTCGCCAAGGGCATTCCGGTCCTCTCCTACAACGCGGACGAGCCGAACACGCGCCTTGCCTACATCGGCCAGGACCTGCTCGTCTCGGGCCAGCAGATGGGCATGAAGATCAAGTCGCTCATGCCGGCCGGTGGCGATATCGCGATCTTCATCTCGCAGCCGGGTGCCGCGAACGTCCAGCCGCGCCTCACCGGCGCGCAGCAGGTGCTCGCGGGCACGAACATCAAGGTCAAGTCCGTTGACGCCGGCGCGGTGACGGCCGCGGGTCTCACCGTGATCCAGTCCTTCTGGACCTCGCACACGAGCTACAAGGGCCTGTTCGCGGTGGACGGCGGCGACACCCAGAGCGTCGGCCAGACGGTTCAGAAGTACGGCCTCGCTGCCAAGGGCGTCAAGTCCGGCGGCTTCGACCTCACGCCGATCTCGCAGACCGAGCTCGCGTCAGGCAACCTCGAGTTCACGATCGATCAGCAGCCCTACCTTCAGGGCTTCATCCCCGTGCTGGAGTTCTTCCTCTATCACGCTTCGGATCAGCTGAGCGGCATCGCCGACGTCGACACGGGACTGAAGTTCCTGAACAAGACGACGGTTGCGCCGTACAACGACACCAAGAGCCGTTACGAGGGCACCAGCTCAACAGCGGGCGTCACGAAGGCGTAAGCAGTAGAGGGAACGCAACGGGTTCGTAGCGGACCGATGTCCAGCACGACCAGCAGCGACCCTTCAGTCGCACCAGCGGGGGGCCCAGCGCAGAGGCGCGAAGCCCCCCGCTTCTTGACGAGCGCGAGGAGCTACGCGAGGCGCTTCCTCACCATGCGTGAGGGCAGCATCATCATCGTCACGATCGCGTTGTGGGTGTACTTCGCGGTGTCCCTGCCGGCCACTGCCAACTTCCTCACCTACTCGAACTTCGAGAACCTGCTCCCGTACTTCGCGCCGTACGCGATTCTCGCCTCCGGTCTTGTCTTCCTGCTGATCAACGGCGAGATCGACCTCTCGATCGGCGGCGTCTACCTGTTCGCCCCGCTGATGTACTACGAGATCGTCGGCGGCGGGGTGCCGCTTGTGCCGGCCGTGGCCCTGTCGCTGCTGGTCTGCGCCGCGATCGGCCTGATCAACGGGATCCTGACAGCGATCCTGAAGGTCAATTCGTTCGTCGCCACGCTGGGTGTTCTGTTCACGCTCCAGGGCCTGACGCTGATCATCTCCCAGGGGCAGGAGCTCGAGATGCCCGGTTCGGTGGTGACGGGAGTGATCCACGTCAGCGCCTTTGCTCAGGTGTTCGGCGCCGGCACCTACTCGGAGCTGATCTGGGCGCTCGCGGTCGTCGTCATCCTGGCGGTGGCGCTGACCCGCACGCGCTGGGGTCTGCACACGGTCGCCGTCGGCTCCAACAGAAATGCCGCCGCCGAGGCGGGCGTGAACGTCCGCCTGAACCTGATCCGCAACTTCATCGTCTGCTCCACCTGCGCCGGACTCGTCGGCATCCTCGAATCGGTTCGCACGAGCTCGATCTCTCCGGACCCGAGCTCGGCCAACAGCGTCCTGCTTCTCGCGATCGCCTCAGCCGTGATCGGCGGCACGCTGCTCGCCGGCGGGTCGGGCACCGTGATCGGCGCGCTGATCGGCGCACTCTTCCTCGGCATCCTCCAGGACGGCCTCGCGATCAAGGGCGTCAACGCCGACTACCTCAACTTCTACCTGGGACTGGCGATTCTGTTCGCGATGCTCGTCAACGTCTATCTGGGTCGCGTGCGAAGGACATCCGGACATGGCTGAGGCCAACGCCGGTGAGGTCATCGTCGCGCCGGTCACCGACACCGAGGATGTGCTGCGGGTCGAGCACATCGCAAAGAGCTTCGGACCTGTCACGGCGCTGCGCGATGTCAGCCTGCACCTGAAGAAGGGCGAGGTTCTGGGCCTGCTCGGCGACAACGGCGCCGGCAAGTCGACGCTGATCAAGACAATCTGCGGCTTCCAGAAGCAGGACTCCGGCTCGATGTGGCTGAAGGGCGAGCCATACGAACCCAAGAGCGTCGACCACGCCCGCGAACTGGGCGTGGACGTCGTCTACCAGGACCTCGCGCTGATCGACGAGCTGAGCGTCTACCAGAACATGTTCCTCTGCCGCGAGGAGCGCCGCTCGCGGCTTCCCTTCCTCGACTCGCGCAAGATGAAGCGGGAGACGCGCAAGTCGCTCAACGACATCGGCATCAACCTGCCCCGCCTCGACGTTCCCGTCGCGCGGCTCTCGGGCGGGCAGCGCCAGTCGATCGCCGTAGCCCGCGGCGTCTACTCGCAGGCCGACATCCTCCTGCTCGATGAGCCGCTCGCCGCGATGGGGGCGAAGGAGGGGGCGATGATCCTCGAGCTGATCGCCCGGCTCAAGCAGGAGGGCAACCTCTCGATGATCATGATCCTCCACAACTACGTCCACGTGCTCGAGAGCTGCGACCGCGTCAACATGATCGTCGACGGCGTGATCACGCTCGACAAGCCCACCTCCGAGACCTCGGTCGAGGAGCTGACCGAGATCGTCGTCGACGAGTACCGCCGGGCACGAATCGAGGCCAAGAAGGAGGAGGCGGCCTTCGCCGCCTCCGAAGCGGCGGAGGGTCTGCAGGACTAGCGCCCGGCGCGCGGCGGTGAGGAGCGTCGCGACGCCGACGGGGCCGCGCGCGACGGGGGGCTCGAGCGGCGCCCGCGGATCGGGGAGGGTCCGGCGGGGCCTGCTCGAGCGGTGCCCGCGGGTCGGGGATTACTGCGGGCGGGCCGCCGCGCGGCGCCGGCAGGCGCCGCGCGGGTGGCCGGCGCCGCTCTATGCGGCGACCGGCACGCTCCCGGTCCAGTCCAGCTCGGCGACGGCGCCGCCGGTGATCGTGACACCGCGCGCCCTCGCGACGCCGTCGGTCCACAGCGTGTAGGTGCCCTCGGGCAGGCGGTCGAACACGGCGGTGAAGGCGACGCGTCCGCCCTCGCCGCGCTCCAGCACATCCTTGTGGCTGCGGTTGTCGTCCTCGCCCTGCGGGCTGATCTCGACCTCGGTGCCGTGGCGGTCGGGGTCGGTGTAGACGATCAGCGCACCGTCGTGCTCGCCGATGTCGAGCACGACGTATTCGGGGTGGGGCCGGTCGGAGTAGTTCTCGTGCATGGCGATGGTCCTAGCTCGACGGCGTGTCGTAGCCGTCGTAGGGATCCCCGACGTAGGGGAAGCTCGACTGGTAGCGGCTCGCCGAGGGCGTGATCCCCTGCGTTATCAGCGAAGCTGCGGCATCGGGCTTGTAGCTCTTGTCAACGAGCGGATAGGTGACGCCCGCGATCGCGCGCAGCTCGATCGTCACGACATCGTCGGTGAGACGGCGGCCGTTGGGGAAGCCGGCGGCGTCGCCGCCGATCAGGCCGAGCGGGTTGGGGTCGGAGCTCGGCGGCACCGCCACGTTCAGGCGCAGCATGTCGGCGAGCACCTTGCCGGTGTTGTTCTGGAACCCCGAGACGATTCCGGCCGGCAGACCGGTCAGCAGGATCGCCTCCAGATCCGCGCGCGGAGCCTTGAGCGCCGCGAGGTTCGGGAACACCTTCGGGTAGAGCACGGGCAGCAGCTTCCCGAGCTCCGGGCTGGTGACGCCGCTGGCGTAGTCCTTGTCGTTGACCGGCTGGCTGGCGTTCCAGCGGTCCTTCCTGCCCAGCGGCACGAGGACCTCGTTGAACAGCGGGTTGCCCAGGCGCGACACCTGGACCCAGGGGCCGGACTCCGCCTTCTCGTCGTTGGCGGCGTCCACGACGCGCATCTTGCGACGGCTCGCGGCGCCCCAGATCCCGAGCACCGACGAGGCGCTCATCACGTCGGTCGGCACCGAGCCCTTGGCCGTCAGATCGCTGATCGGCACCTGGAGCGCGATCGTGTGGATGTTCAGCGCCTTGGTCGCGTCGACGCCCGGCGCGGCTGCGGTCGGGATCAGGTGGAGGTTCTGGAACGGCCGCAGGTCGCCGAGATCGAAGATCGAGCCGAGGTCGACGAAGAACGGGTCGTTGCGCTGCCCGGCGAAGACCACTCGGCCGCCGCCCAGCGAGTGCACCGCCTCCGCGCCGAGGGCGGCGTAGTTCGGCGTCGAGCGAGGCCCGATGTTGCATGGCGGGCAGGCCAGCCCGGACCCCAGCACGGTCGTCTTCTTGCCCTCGACGCGGGTGATCGAATAGAACTGGCGCTTGTTCCAGTTCGGATCGTGCAGCGAGGAGATCGGGCCCGTGTTGTAGAGGAAGGTGTCCGGGTCGCGCAGGATCGTCTCGAAGCGGAACTCGTAGGTGATCTCCGGCAGGGCGTCGCCGTCGTTGTCGATGTGGATCGAGTACAGCACGTCGTCGCCGAACTCGAAGAAGTTGGGGCCGCCGGGAGGCGCCTGCAACGGCACGTAGTTCGTGATGATCGTGACCGTGCTCGGCTTGTCGGGGCTGACGAACGCGTAGGTGTCGGCGTTGTCTGCGACCGGGTCCTTGCTGATCTCGGGGGCTTCGCGATGCGACGACATTTCTGTTCTCCTTGTGGTTTGGGCCGGTCGCCTCAGCGACCCGCGTCGATCAGGCGCTGCGCGAGCAGCGGGTCGCGGTAGGTGGTCTCGCGCGTGCCGGAGAGCACCGTGACCTCGCCCAGGGCGCCGTCACGGACGTAGGCCATCACGGTCTCCGCCTGCGGCGGGCCGGACGGCTTGACGATCTCGCCCAGCGGCGAGGTGTTGCTCCCACCATGCAGAGCGGCCGCGGCGAGCTTCGGCCCGCCGGCGACGACCGCCACGCCGGCGGCTGCACCGGCCGTGGCCTGCAGGAACGTGCGCCGGCTCTGCGCCGAGCTGGGTGCCTCGGCGGAAGGGCCGGAAGCGGTGGCCAGCCGGTTGGGCGTGGCTAGTGGGGCCTTGGGCAACGAGCGTCGTTTGGTGCTCGACATTTTCAACTCCTGTCCACATCCGTTTGCGGGTTTCGACCGTAACAACCGACAGCACCGCCAAACACAAGTGCGAGTCGCTTGCAGTTGCGGGGCCTTGACCGAGTCATCAGTCAGCGAAGCGTCCGCTTCAGGAGGAGGAGAGCCGCCGTGGGATACCCAGCACCGATCAGCCGCACAGCGCGCTGGAGGGGGCTACGCCACGGCCTCAGCACCGCCGACTGGCGGTCGGTTGGGTTGATGTCGTTGGTGGTGGCCGGGTTGCATGCGTTTGATGCTGATCACATCGCGGCGATCGATCGCACGACGCGCAAGCTGTTGGCGGAGGGCAAGCGGGAACGCTGGAACACACATTTGTCGGCGCCGAGCGAGCCCTCATGACGATCGCGCCACACACACCGGGACTCGCGTTCGACGGCATCGACGACGCCGTCGAGGCGCTCCGCGTGCGCGGCCTGCGGCTCTCGATGACGCGCCAGCTCGTGCTCGAGGCGCTGTTCGCGGCGCCCGGGCCAGTCTCGGCGGAGAGCATCGCGGCGCGGCTTGCGCTCGTCCCGACCTCGGTCTACCGCAACCTCGAAACGCTCGAGCGCCACGGCCTCGTCCGTCACGTCCACCTCGGACACGGTCCCGGGCTCTACGCGCTCGTCGGGCACGGCGAGCAGGAATACATCTACTGCCCCGGCTGCCGTACCGCCAGAACCGTCCGCCCGGAACTGCTCGACCCGGTGCGCAACCACATCAGGCGACGCTTTGGCTACGACGTTCGCTTCACGCACTTCGCGCTCGTCGGGCGCTGCGCGAGATGCGCGCCGGCGGACGGCGCCTGAGCCGCGCGCGCCGCGTCGCTGCGCGCCCTGCGCGGGCCGACCAGCCTGCGCTAGTGTCGTGAACACGACCGGTGCGAACGTCGGCGCGGCGCGGACCGCGCGGCCCCTCGCAAACGGAGTGACGATACGGTGCGCCTCGATCCCGACCGACTCCTGCCGACCGACCCAGCAACGCGCGGGGTTGCACGTCGGCTCTACGAGCTGGTCGCCGAGCTGCCGATAATCTCGCCCCACGGCCATGTCGATCCCGGGCTGCTGCTGCGCAACCTGCCGTTCGGGGACCCGGCCGAGCTGCTGATTCGTCGCGACCACTACATCACCCGCCTGATCCATGCCGCCGGCGTTCCGCTCGAGCGCCTCGGCGTCGCGGAGCGCGGGGACGGCGCGGGCCCCGCGCCGGGACGCGAGGTGTGG
>JBEKNK010000003.1:0-65747 GCA_049522915.1 Solirubrobacteraceae bacterium
GTTCGCAACGCGCCGACGGCGAGCAGCTCTACCCCTGAGGCCCGGCGGGCGTTCGCAACGCGCCGACGGCGAGCAGCTCTACCCCTGAGGCCCGGCCGGCGCTGGCGGCGCGCTGGCTGCAAGCCGCATTGCAGTCCAACAGCTTGAAAGCGACGCTGCCGAGCCAGTGTTTGTATGCGCACGCCGCTTCGGACGCTCGCCGCCCTCGTGCTCGCGAGCGCCACACTCGCTGCGCCGGCGCTGGCCACCGCGAAGTCCCCGAGCCATCACAAGGCAAAGCCGGCCGGACGCACCACACGCGTCCCGACCGCCCACGGTCAGAGCGACGGCGGCTCGCTGTATGTCGCCAACGCCCCGACGAGCACGACCTCGACGCCGACGACCCCTGCGAAGCCAGCGCCCAACGGCGGCACGACCGCCGCGCAGCAGCAGGGCTCGACCGGCCCGAGCGGCGCCACTGGGCGCAGCGGCTCGGTCTCGGCGACCGGTGGGGCGAGCGAGCCTTCAGGCGCGACCGGCTCGACAGGCGCGACCGGCTCGACCGGCGCGACCGGGTCGAGCGGGTCGCCGGGCGGCGCCGCCTCGCGGGCGCGCATCCTCCCCGACGGGCTCGCTCAGGCCCCGGCCGACGCCCCTGCGGCCGTCAAGGCGGCGATCGCTGCGGGCAACCAGCTGATCGGGCAGCCGTATGTCTACGGCGGCGGCCATCTGAGCTTCGTCTCGAAGGGCTACGACTGCTCCGGCGCGGTCTCCTATGCGCTGCACGGCGGGAACCTGCTCGCCTCCCCGCTTGACTCGAGCCAACTCGAGCTCTGGGGCGAGGCCGGCGCGGGAGCCTGGATCACCGTCTACACGAATCCCACTCACGCCTATGTCGACATCGCCGGAATCCGCTTCGACACGAGCCGCGCCGGCGATCCCGGCGGCCTGACGGGGCCTCGCTGGCGACCAGAGCTGGCGAGCAACAAGGGCTTCCTCGCGCGCCACTTTCCAGGTTTGTGACGGCGTGCACTACGCTTGCTCCTGAACCCGCAAAGGAGGAAGCAATGGCTGGCTTGACGGGACGGATGTCCACGATCGTCAAGGCGAAGGTCTCAAAGGTGCTCGACCGCGCCGAGGACCCTGCCGAGACACTCGATTACAGCTACTCCAAGCAGCTCGAGCTGCTTCAGAACGTCAAGAAGGGCATCGCCGACGTCGTGACCTCGAAGAAGCGCCTGCAGCTTCAGGAGGCCCAGATGCAGCAGCAGGTTGTGAAGCTCGACACGCAGGCGCGCCAGGCGCTCGCCGCGAACCGCGAGGACCTCGCCCGGGTCGCGCTCGAGCGCAAGCAGTCGGTGCAGACGGAGCTGCAGTCGATGGACTCCCAGATCGCCGAGCTCGAAGCCCAGCAGCAGAAGCTGATCGACTCCGAGGCGGCGATGCGCGCCAAGCTCGAGGCCTTCCGCACCAAGAAGGAGGTCATCAAGGCGCAGTACTCGGCCGCCGAGGCCCAGGTGCGGATCTCCGAGGCGGCGACCGGCGTTGGCGAGCAGATGGCCGACGTCGGCCTGGCGATGCAGCGGGCGCTCGACAAGACCGAGAACATGAAGGCGCGGGCCGCAGCTGTCGGCGAGCTCGAGGACTCCGGCACCTTCGAGGATCTCACCCAACTCGGCCCGGGCAAGGACGACCTCGACCGCCAGCTCGAGGCGATCGGGGCGGGCGGCGCGGTCGACGACGAGCTCTCCAAGATGAAGGCCGAGCTCGGCACGGGCGGCGGCGCACCCCCCGCCGCGATCGAAGCCGCCTCGGGCGGCGCCGCACCCGCGCAGGCGGATGCGAGCGACGATGACGCGGTTGAGGCACAGCCGGCGGAGGCCGAGGAGCAGAGCGGGAGCACGCCGTGATCGTGCGGATTTTCAGCGACGGCCAGTACCGCATTCCCGACGACGCGCAGGCCCGTCTACACGAGCTCGACATCGCGACCGTCAACGCGATCGACGCCGACGACCAGGCCGGGTTCGCCTCGAACTACACGGCGCTGATCGAACTGATTCACTCAAACGGCGAGCGCCTCGCCGACGAGGAGCTCGAGCCCTCGGACCTGATGTTGCCGCCGGCGGACATCACGCTCGAGGAGGCCCGCGAGGAGTTCACGGGCGAGGGACTGCTGCCGGACTGAGGACCAGTTGACGGCGCGGCCTCGGCTCGCCGCCGTCCGCGCGAGCGCCGCTGCCGCTAGAACGGCACGCCCCAGAGCGGGAACCAGCGCTCGAGCTCCGGCTCGATCGGCAGCTCGCCGCCGATCTGTGCCTTCAGCTGCAGCTCGCGTTCGGTGTTGCGCTGTTTGTCGCCCGCTGCCGGCACGAACGGGTACCAGCTGCCGCGCTTGTAGTTGTAGATGAAATTTATCGGGGCGCCGTCGGCGCCCTTGAAGGAAAACACCGCGCACAGCAGCCGCTCGCCGTAGCCGCCGGCCTCGATCGAGGAGGAAACGGCGTTGATCGTCGCGACGAGATCCTCGACCGAGGGGTTGCGGACGATCACCCAGCGGAAGCCGAACTCGTCGTCGGTCGTCTCGACGGTCGCGCTGTATTCGCCGGCGGTCGCCTTGACGACGTCCTCGGTGTCCTTCAGGACCGACTGGAAGTCGCTGGTTGCCAGCGATTGAACGACGATCCCCGCCACCCCCGCCGAGGTGATCTGGTAGGAGGTATCGAGCGTCACATACGCCGTCGAGAGCGCGAACAAGCGCTCATGCGACGCCGGCGGCTTGACCGAGCTTCGGCCGGTCAGGATCTCGCGCAGCCCCATCCGTTTCGATCCTTGCCGCTCGCCGCTCAGCGACCGGTGCCCTGCAGCTGCGCCTCCAGGCGCGATAGGGCGGCCAGGCGCTTCTCGAGCGGCGGGTGGTCCGCGAACACGTTCATCAGCGAGTTCTTCGCGCGCGCCGGGATGATGAAGAACGCGCTCATGCCCTCCGCGGTGCGCAGGTCGTTGCGCGGGATCCGCTCGATCGTGCCGCTGATCTTGATCAGCGCCGAGGCCAGCGCGCTCGGCCGGCCGGTGAGGATCGCCGAGCCGCGATCGGCGGCGAACTCGCGGTAGCGCGAGAGCGCCCGCAGCAGCACGAACGAGATCGCGTAGACGAGCACCGAGACGAGAATCACGATCTCGATCGCCTCAGCGCCCTCGTCGCGGCCGCCGCCGAAGCCGCCCCCGAAGAAGAACGCGAACCGGATGATCAGCGCCGCGATCGTGGCGAAGAAGCTCGCGATCGTCATCACCATCACGTCGCGGTTGACCACGTGCGTGATCTCGTGTGCGAGCACGCCCTCGAGCTCGGCGGGTTCGAGGCCCATGCTGAGCAGTCCGCGCGTGGCGCAGACCGTCGCCGCCTTCTGCGAGCGGCCGAGCGCGCAGGCGTTCGGCTGCCGCGCCTCGATCACCGCGACTCGCGGCTTGGGCAGATCGGCCTGGATGCACAGGCGTTCGATGATCGCGTGCAGTTCGGGCTCATCGGAGGCCGAGACCTCGCGCGCGCCGAGCGTCGCCAGCGCGATCTTGTCTGAGCCGATCAGCTGCACCGCGAACAGCGCCACCACGATCACCAGGATCAGGACCACGCCGGTGCTGGTCGCGATCAGCGCGCCGATCAGCGCCGCATAGAGCAGCCCGAGCATGAAGATCGTGAACACCATGCGGGCCTGCAGGCCGCCGTCGCGGCCGAAGGCACTGCGTTTCGAATCCATTCACGGATTGTCGCAGACGCCACGCCACACCGGGCCCGCGTCGGCGGCGCCGGCCACCGCCTGCGGCGCGGCTCACGGCGGGCGACGGACGCGGCGGTGGACCGCGATAATCGCCGCTCGATGGCAACGGTGCAGACCCTCTCGCCGATCTACCCGATCGGCAGTCGCGTGAATGAGCGCGGACACCTGGAGATCGGCGGCTGCGACGTGGTCGAGCTCGCCGAGCGCTTCGGGACCCCGGCGTACGTCGTCGCATCGGACGACCTGCGCACGCGCGCCCGGGCGTTCCTCGAGGCGTTCGTGGCGGCCGGGCAGCGCGACTTCGACGTCGTGTTCGCATCCAAGGCGTTTCCCGCGACGCCGGTGCTGTCACTGTTCGCGCAGGAGGGGTTGGGCTGCGACGTCGCCTCGGCCGGCGAGCTGCATCTCGCGCTGCGGGCGGGCTTCGATCCCGCCCGGATCGTGATGCACGGCAATGCCCGCGACGAGGGCGAGCTGCGCGCGGCACTCGACGCCCGGGTCGGCCACATCGTCATCGACAACGACGGCGACGTCGACCGGCTGGAGCGGTTGACCGCAGGCGCGGCGGAGCCCCAGCCGGTTCTGCTGCGCGTCACCCCCGCGGTCTCCGGTGACACGCACGAGAAGATCTCGACCGGCCAGGCCGACTCCAAGTTCGGCGTCTCGCTCGCCGCGGCGCCGGCGGCGATCGAGCGCCTTCGAGGCCTCCCGGGGCTCCAGCTGCGCGGGCTGCACATGCACATCGGCTCCCAGCTTCACTCGCTCGAGCCGTTTCGGGCGGCGATCGCGGCGCTTGCCACGCTCGGCGAGTTTCCGGTCTACAACCTGGGCGGCGGGCTCGGCGTGGCCTACACCGACGACCAGCAGCCGCTGAGCATCGAGGAATACGTGGGCGGGCTCGTGGAGGCCGCGCGCGAGCATCTCGGAGGCGGCCGGCGGCTGCTCTGCGAACCAGGGCGCGCGCTGGTCGCGGGCGGCGGCGTCACCCTTTACACGGTGATCGGCGTCAAGCACAACGTCTCGACCTGGGTCAGCGTCGACGGCGGCATGTCCGACAACCTGCGGCCGATGCTCTACGGCTCGCGCTACGAGGCCGATATCGCCAGCCGCCTCGGCGGCTCGACGCGCGTCCATCTGGCCGGCAAGCACTGCGAGTCCGGCGATCTGCTGATTCGCGACGCGCTGCTTGACGATCCGCAGCCCGGTGACGTGCTGGTGACGCCGGTCACCGGCGCCTACGGCTACGCGATGGCCAACAACTACAACGGCGTCCTGCGCGCGCCGGTGATCTTCGTCAGCGGGGGCGAGGCGCGGGTCGTCGTGCGGCGTGAGACCTTCGACGAGCTCCACGCGCGCGACGTGTGACGGTGGGCTCTCCGCCGTCACGCAGCCCCAACGCCGACCGGCTCCGATGAGCGCCTTTCGTATCGGCCTGCTCGGCCACGGCACGGTTGGCGGCGCCTTCGATGGGCTGCTGCGCGAGCGTGCGGACGCGGTCAGGCAGCTGACCGGTCGCACGCCGGAACTGGTCGGCGTGCTGACGCGCTCGCAGGGGGACTTCGACGACATCCTCGAGCGCTCGGAGCTGATCGTCGAGCTGATCGGCGGTGTCGAGCCGGCGCGGGAGTATGTCCGCCGCGCGCTGGACGGCGGCCGCCACGTCGTGACCGCCAACAAGCAGCTGCTGTCGCGCCACGGCGAGGAGCTGTGGGCGCTGGCCCGTGAGCGCGGCGTGCTGCTCGGCTTCGAGGCTGCGGTGGCGGGTGTCGTACCGGTCGTTCGCGTGCTGCGCGAGTCGCTCGCCGGCGCGCACGTCGAGCGGATCCACGGCATCGTCAACGGCACGACGAACTTCATCCTGACCGAGATGACGCGCAGCGGCTGCGACTACGCCGACGCCCTCGCCGAGGCCCAGCGGCTCGGGTTCGCCGAGGCCGACCCCAGCGACGACGTGGGCGGCGCCGACGCCGCCGCGAAGATGGCGATCCTCGCGCGACTTGCGTTCGGCGTACCGGTGCACATCGACGAGGTTCGCTGCGAGGGGATCACGCAGATCACCAGCGACGACATCGCGTACGCGCGCGAGTTCGGGTTGTCGCTGAAACTGATCGGAACCGCCGAGCGCCTCGCGCAGGGGATCTCCGTACGCGTGCACCCGGCCTTCCTCTACGGTGGTCATCCGCTCGCGTCGGTCAGCGGCGCGTTCAACGCCGTCACGGTGGAGTCGGACGCGATCACCGAGATCACGATGTCGGGGCCCGGGGCCGGGGGTTCGCAGACCGCGAGTGCGGTGCTCGGCGATGTCGTCGCGGCGATCGGAGGGGATCAGACGCTGGCGGCGCCGCTCGCGCCCCTGCCGATCGTCGAGGACGTCGTCTCGGCCTTCTATCTGCACATGGAGGTCGACGACCGCCCCGGCGTCCTCGCCCAGGTCGCGCAGCTGCTCGGCGACGCCGGCGCGTCGATCAAGTCGGTCGTGCAGCAGGGCCTCGGCGAGCGCGCCCAGCTGATGATGGTCACCCACCCGCTGGCGCGCTCGCGGCTCAGCGGCGCGCTCGTGGCGATCGAGGCGCTCGAGCACGTGCGCGCGGCGCCCCGCGCGATCAGCGTGATCAACGAGGAGTTCGTATGAGCGCCCCGCGCTCGGTGGGTGTGATCGAGCGCTTCCGCGACCGGCTGCCGTTCTCGGCCACCGACCCGGTCGTGACGCTCGGCGAGGGCGGGACGCCGCTGGTGCTGGCCGAGCGGCTGTCCGAACGCGTCGGGGCGGAGGTGTATCTCAAGCTCGAGGGCACCAATCCGACCGGGTCCTTCAAGGACCGCGGCATGACCTGCGCGGTGTCCGCGGCCGTGCGCGAGGGCGCGCAGGCGGTGATCTGCGCCTCCACCGGCAACACGGCCGCGAGCGCTGCCGCCTACGCCGCCAAGGCTGGGCTGCGCGGCGCCGTGATCGTCCCCGACGGCAAGATCGCGACGGGCAAGCTCGCCCAGGCGCTGGTCCACGGTGCCCGCGTGATTGCGCTGCGGGGGAACTTCGACACGGCACTCGAACTGGTCCGCGAGCTGGCCGCGCGCCATCCGATCGCGCTGGTCAACTCAGTCAATGAGTTTCGCCTCGAGGGTCAGAAGACTGCGGCGTTCGAACTGCTCGAGGACCTGGACGGCCGCCTGGATGCGCTCTGCATCCCGGTCGGCAACGCGGGCAACATCACGGCCTACTGGAAGGGCTTCGTCGAGGCCGGCGCCGCCCCGCGGCTGTTCGGCTTCCAGGCGGCCGGCGCGGCTCCGCTCGTCAATGGCGCGCCCGTGAAGGACCCCGAGACCGTCGCCAGCGCGATCCGCATCGGCAACCCGGCCCGCTGGGAGGAGGCGATGGACGCGATGCGGGCTTCGCGCGGCGCGATTCGCGCCGTGAGCGACGACGAGATCCTCTCCGCCTACCGGCTGCTCGCTGCCACCGAGGGCGTGTTCTGCGAGCCGGCGTCGGCGGCTGCGGTCGCCGGGCTGCTCAAGTACGGCGCCGACGGCGCCGAGCGGATCGCCTGCGTCCTGACCGGCCACGGACTTAAGGACCCCGACGTTGCGCTCGAGCAGGTGGGCGCGGTCCTGCCCTGCGAGCCGCAGCTGCGAGCGATCGAACGCGCGGTGCTCGGCTAGTGGGCGCCTCGGTGACGGTTCGCGTGCCGGCCTCCTCGGCGAACCTCGGTCCCGGCTTCGACTGCTTCGCCGCCGCGCTTGGTCTCTACCTGGAGCTCGAGGTCAGCGACGCCGAGCGCTTCGAGCTGGTCAGCGAGCTGGACGTGCGACGCGACCGCTCGAACCTGGCGGTCGCGGCCTTCGAGCGCCTGGCGCCGGCCGGGACGCGGCACTTCGAGATGCGCTCGCAGATCCCGCTGAGCGGCGGGCTGGGCTCGAGCGCCGCGGCGATCGTCGCCGGCCTGCTGGCGGCCGACCGCCTTTCCGGCGGCGGCGCGCCGCTGCTCGAGCTGGCGACCGAGCTGGAGGGGCACCCCGACAATGCCGCCGCCGCGCTGCTCGGTGGCGTCGTGGTCTGCGCCGACGGCGAGCCCTACCGCATCGACCCGCCGGCGGGCCTCGAGGCGCTGCTGGTCGTGCCGCACCGCGCCGTCGGCACGCAGCGCGCGCGTGCCGCTCTGCCGGCGTCGGTGCCGCTGGCCGACGCGGTCTACAACACCGCTCACGGCGCGCTGCTGATGCTCGGCCTCGCCGCCGGTGATCCGCAGCTGGTGGCCCGCGGCCTCGGCGATCTGCTGCACCAGCCCTACCGGGCGCACCTGTATCCGCGCTCGGCCGAGCTGCTGCGCAGCGCGACGGAGCTCGGCGCGCTCGGGGCGACGATCTCCGGGGCCGGGCCGACCGTCCTGGTCTGGGTCGAGCGCTCCGCGGCAGCCGCTGTCGCGGCGGCTCTGCGCGAACGCGTCGCGGCGTGGGCGCAGGTCGTTGCGGCGCCCTTCGTAGCAGGCGGCGGCGAGGTGCTGAACTAACCCTTCGCGGGCGCCTGCGCCCAGCTGGCGTCCGGTCGGACGGCGAGGCTCGACGCGGTGATCGACACCCCGACTGCCAGCAGCGCCGCGAGGGCGATCGGCAACGCGAGGTCCACACGCAGCACGAGCAGCGCCCCGACCACGGCGCCCGCCAGCATTGCCGAGACCGCGATCAGCCGGCGTCCGGGACGCCCGCCACTCCCGCGGGCGAGGCGGGAGTCCGCCGCGACGCCGGTCAGCGTCAGTGTGAGCACGGTCGTCGTCAGGTCGGGCACGGCGAGCCGGCGCGCGGTCGCGTTCTGCGCCCCCATCGCGAGCGCCAGCGGCACGATCAGGGCGTAGCGGGCAGACCCGGAGACCGGTTGGCCGAGGATGGCGGCGACGATCGCAGCGACCACCAGCAGCGAGCCGCCGGCGCCGGCGCCTGCGACCAGCTGGCGGCCGCGGTGGGCTCCGATGCGCACTGCGAGCCGTCCGCCGCCCAGCGCGCCGGCGAAGAAGGCGGCCAGCGCGAGAAGCGATGCGCTCGCCGACAGGCCGTGTGCCCCGGCGATCGCGAAGCCGAGAAAGACGACGTTGCCGGTCATGTTGGCCACGAACACGTGGCCGAGCGCGACGTAGCTGACCGCGTCGACGAGGCCGGTCACGACCGTCAGGGCGATCAGCAGCGCGGGCAGCGGGCCCTCGCCGAGGCCGCGCCACGGCCAGTGCGCACCGACGAGCTCACTCAGACCGTGGGGCGGAGTCAACGCAGCGGCGCCGCGGTCGTGCCAAACGCTCGCCGCGCCGCCCGCCGTGGATCGCTACGACGCCGGCGCGGCGGCGCCGACGGGGTCGAGCGTCGCGTAGTAGAGGCGGTGGCGGCCGACACGGATCTCGTCGCCGTGGGCGAGCGGGCTCCACTCGACGCGCTGGCCGTTGACGAACACGCCGTTGAGGCTGCGGTCGTCGAGCACGCGAAGGCCGTCGGCGCCGCGGACGATCAGGGCGTGGCGCCGCGACACCGTCGGGTCGTCGAAGCGCACGTCGGCGGCGAGGCCGCGCCCGATCCGCGTCCACTCGCGTGTCAGCGGCACGACGACCACCTCATCGCCGTCCTCGAAGCAGATGTACTCCCCCGGTTCGCCGAGCAGCGACGCCGGCTCGCTGAGCCAGGCCGGAAGCTGTCGCTCCTCCTGATCGACCGCCTCCACGGCGCTCGCGCCGGTCGTCGCCGAGGGCAGCTGCAGCGGCTCGAGCTCTGCGGACCCGCACACGGCGCACACGGTCGCCGGCTCGCCGACCGTCAGCGTCGTCACCTCGCCACAGTCGCCACAACGAAACGGCAGATTCTCCGCAACGGTCTCCGAACGCCGCTCGCTCATCAAACTGCCTCCCGGGGGATCGAGATGCCCCATGATAGAGACAGAGGGCCACCGCGGATAGTGCGCCGGCAAGTTCTCTGGACGGACGTCGGCGTCGTGCGCCGCGCCCCGGTGCCGGCGCTGGCCGCAAGACGCCGTCCGCTGCCGGCGCACATGAAGGAAACCGCGGGCGCCGCGGCGAAAGCCCGCGCATGCTTCGCAATACCGCGCATGCCCCGAGCGACGGCCGCATGGCGGCGACCCAGGGCCTCGAGCGCCTGCTGCTGCGTGCCGGCGTCGGCGTGCTCGCCGCCGACCGCGCCCGCTGCCGCGACTGCGGACGAACGCCGCTGATCGGCGAGGAGATCCACCTCTACGAGCGCGGGGCGGTGGTCTGCGAGCTGTGCCGCCAGCTGCGCGCGGAGGCGCCCGCGTCGACCGAGCGTGTCCGCCACAGCGAGTACGGGCAGACCGTTCGCCTGCGCCGCGCGGCCTGAGCCGCCCCACTGAAACGTCCACCGCCGTCGAGCGCGTAAACTGCGCGCGGCTGTGGATCCCGTCAACGTCTCGATCACCGTCGGCCGTCCGCGCGAGGAGGTTTTCGCCTACCTCGCCGACATCGCCAACCATGCGGAGTTCACCGACCACTTCCTCACGGACTGGCACCTGACGCGCGAGGATCCGGTCGGCCGCGGCGCGGGCGCGCGCTTCCGCGTCAAGGCCCCGCTGCAGCGCTTCGCCTGGATGGGCGTGAGCTTCATCGAGGTCGACGCGCCGTGGCGGATCGTCGAGGCCGGCCGTGGTGGCAAGTACAACCGGATTCGCACGATGACGACGTACACGCTCGAGCCGGCGCCCGACGACACCACGCGCGTGCGCCTGAGCGTCGAGAGCGAGCCGGTCACGATCAGCGACAGGCTGATGGAGACGCTCGGCGCGCGCAGTTGGACGCGCCGCCAGAACCGGCGTGCACTGCGCCGCCTGCGCTCGATCCTCGAGGACGGCCGCCACCGCGGGGTCCGCGTCACGATCGCCGGTGGCTGACGCGAGAAGACCCACTAGACTGCCGCGTCGATGATTGGCAAGCGACTCGGGATGCTGATCGGCGGGGCGATCTGCGCGGCGGCGATCTCGGCCTGCGGCGCCGGGGAGCACGCCACCTACTCCGACAATCTCGGACCCGGGTATGTGCAGGTCGGCCAGCTCTACTATCAGGTGCAGGTCTCGCGCGAGCTGAACCCGTGGAGCGACGAGGACAAGTACTACCTGCAGGGCTTCACCGCTTCGCAGCTGAAGCTGCCGGTCGCCGACGAGTGGTTCGGGGTCTCGATGCAGGTCTACAACTGGACCAGTCACGCGCACGCCCCGACCGGCGACTTCTTCATCACCGACACCCTCGGCGAGCGCTACACACCGCTGGTCAACCCAACGCCGAACTCCTACACCTACGTGCCGGCGTCGATTCCCGCCAACGGCCAGCTGCCGGCGATCGACAGCGACGCCTACACCGGGTGGTCGCAGGGAGAGTTCCTGATCTTCAAGATCCCCTACGCCAGCCTCGTCAACCGGCCGTTCATCCTGCACATCGTCAACCCCTACGACCGCTCGCTGCAATCGCGGATCGAGCTGGACGTCTAGCCCACGGGTGAGGGCGCCGTCAGGGCGCCGGTGGCCCGCGCTGCGCCGCAGAGGTGACCATGAGTGAGCTTGGCGAGATCCTCTGGAGTCCGCCGACCGCGGGTGATGAGCGCACTCAGATCGGCGCCTATCTGCGCTGGCTGCGAGAGCAGCGAGGGCGCTCATTCGACGATTACGCCGCCCTCCATCGCTGGTCGGTCGGCGACCTCGAAGGCTTCTGGGGCTCGGTCTGGGACTTCTTCGCTGTCAAGGCCTCCATCCCCTATGACCGGGTGCTTCGCTCGCGCAAGATGCCAGGGGCCGAGTGGTTCCCCGGCGCGCGGCTGAACTACGCCGAGCACATGCTGGGCGGCGAGTCCGACCGCGGTCGCCCGGCGGTGATCGCGCACTCCCAGACCCGCGCGCCGCTCGAGCTGACCTTCGGCGATCTGCGCGAGCAGGTCGCGGCGGCGCGCGCCGGGCTGCAGCGCCTCGGCGTCGGGCCCGGTGACCGCATCGTCGGCCAGCTGCCGAACATCCCCGAGACCCTGATCGCCTTTCTCGCGACCGCGAGCCTCGGCGCGACCTGGGCTGCGTGCCCACCGGAGTTCGGCCCGCGCAGCGTGATCGACCGTTTCGCGATGCTCGACCCGAAGGTCCTGTTCGCCGTGGTCGGCTACCGCTACGGCGAGCGCGAGATCGACCGCCGCGCCGAGGTGGCGGAGCTGCTCGCCGCGCTGCCGACGCTCGAGCACGTGGTGCACGTGCCCTACGCCGGCGGCGAGAAGGATGCGCTGGCGGGCGCCGTCGGCTGGGGCGAGTTGCTGGCTGAGCCCGGCGTGCTCGCGTTTGAGCAGGTGCCGTTCGAGCATCCGCTGTGCGTGCTCTTCTCCTCCGGGACGACCGGTCTGCCGAAGGCGATCGTGCACGGCCACGGCGGGATCCTCGTCGAGCACCTCAAGAACCACGCGCTGAGCTGGGACATCCGCGACGGCGATCGCCTGATGTGGTTCACCACGACCGCCTGGATGATGTGGAACGCGCTGGTCTCCGCGCTGCTGCTGCGCGCGTCGATCGTGATGCTCGACGGCAATCCGCTCCACCCCGACCTCGAAATGCAATGGGGTCTGGCGGAGCGACTGAGGCCGACGCAGATGGGCGTCGGGCCGGCGCTGTTGATGGCCTGCCGCAAGGCGGAGGTCAGCCTTGAGCGCCACGACCTCGCCTCGATCCGCCAGCTCTGCGCGGCCGGGTCGCCACTGCCGCCGGAGGGCTACGACTGGGTCTACGAGCAGCTCGGCCCTGACGTGCTGCTCAACGTCGGCAGTGGGGGCACCGACGTGTGCAGCGGCATCGTCCAGGGCGGACCGCTGCTGCCCGTGTATCGCGGCGAGATCTCCGGCTGCTCGCTCGGCGTCGACGTCGCCGCCTTCGATGCCGCAGGGCGGCCGCTCGTCGGAGAGCTCGGCGAGTTGGTGATCCGTGAGCCGATGCCGTCGATGCCCGTGCGCTTCTGGAACGACCCTGGCGGCGAGCGCTACCGCGCCACCTACTTCGACACCTATCCCGGCGTCTGGCGCCACGGCGACTGGATCACGTTCACGCCGCGCGGCAGCTGTCTGATCGCCGGGCGCTCGGACGCGACGCTCAACCGCGGCGGCGTACGGCTTGGAACGGGCGAGTTCTACCCGGTGATCGAGGCGATGGAGGAGGTGCTCGACAGCCTCATCGTGCACCTGGAGGATCGCGACGGCGGGCCGGGCGAGCTGATGCTGTTCGTCGTCGTTGCGCCGGGCGTCGAGTTCGACGACGCGCTGCGCGCGAAGATCGTCGCGGCGCTGCGCGGGGCGCTGTCGCCGCGCCACGTGCCCGACGTCGTCGAGGCGGTGCCTGCGATTCCGCGCACGCTGACCGCGAAGAAGCTCGAGCTTCCGGTCAAGCGGATCCTGCTGGGCGCCCCGGTCTCGGAGGTCGCGAGCGCGGACGCGCTGATCGACCCCCATGCGCTTGATGCCTTCGTGGCGCTGGCCGCCCGGCGCGCTTCCCGCGGCGCCTGAGCGCCCGCCCGCGGCGCCTGAGCGCCCGCCCGCGGCGCCTGAGCCCGCCCGCGACGCGGCGCCCGTCCGCGGGCCGCTCACGCCCCCGCGCCGAGCGCCTGCACGAGGATCGCCCGGGCGAGCGGCGCCGCCGTCGTGCCGCCGGCGCCGTCGTGGGGGAGCAGCACGGCGACGACGAAGCGGGGATGGATCTCGGGGGCGAACGCGACGAACCAGGCGTCGGTGTCGTAGGGGTTGTTGTCGACGCCGGAGCAGCCGCTCGCGCCGGTCGCCCCGCTCGCGCCCGAGCTTCCGCTCAGCCCGCCCGCCGTGCTCGGCCCGGTTGGTCCGATCGCGCCGCTGGAGGTGCTGGAGGAGCTCGTCGAGCTGCTCGTCGCGGTGCTGCCGGTGGGGCCGTTCGCGCCGCCCGTCCCGCTCGATGCACCCGTCGCGCTGGTCGCGCTCGTGGCGCCCGTCGAGCTCGTGGAACCGCCGCTGCCCGGCGGAGCGCTCGCACCGCCGGTCCCGCTCGCGTGGGCCACCGCCGCGGCGCGCGCAGCGACGGCCGCCCCGGCGCCCGCCCCAGCGTCGGCTCCCGCCTGCGCTCCGCCGCCCGCGCCCAACCGCGCGGCGCCAACAGATGCCGCGGCTGCGACCCCTCCAGCGCCGCCACTTCCGCCGGCCGGCGGCGCGGTGTTGGCAGGATCGCCGGCGCCGCTCGCGCCGGTCGCCCCGCTGGCCCCTGTTGCGCCGCACGCCACGGGCGTGACGACCTCCGCGGTGCCGGTCTTGCCCGCGACGACGACGCCGGGGATCTGCGCGCCGACGCCGGTGCCGTAGGCGACGACATCGCGCATCAGCGCGCGAACCGTACGGGCCACGCCCACCGGGATCACGCGGGGAAACAGCCGCGGCGCGACGATCGCGAAGGTTGGCACCGGGCGGCGCCCGACGAGCGCGATCGTCGCCGCGACGCGCGCCATCTGCAGCGGCGAGGCGAGCACCTGCGACTGGCCGATCGCGCTCTCGCCGAGCTGGAGATCGTCGGTCAGGCTGGCGGGCGGGACCGTGCTCTCCGCCGCGATCGAGAGCGGTGAGGCGGCGTTGAAGCCGTAGGCGCCGGCCGCGGCGAGCAGCCTGCTCGGTCCCAGGCGGGCGCCGAGTGGCGCGAAGACCGAGTTGCAGGACACGGCGAAGGCGTTGGCGAGGGTGCCGCCACAGCTCTCGCCGTTGGCGTTGTGCAGCGTGAAGTCGTCGAGGACCGTCGAGGTCGCGTAGCCAAAGACCGTCGCCGGCTTGGCGAGGTGCGCCTCGAGCACCGCCGTCAGCGTGATGATCTTGAACGTCGAGCCGGGTGGCTGGAGCTCCGACAGCGGCGCGCCGGCCGCCGCCAGGATCTCCCCGGTCGAGGGCTCCATCACGACGATCCCGCCGACGCTGGTGCCCAGTTCCCCCACCGCGAGGGTCTGCAGCGCCGGTGAGATCGAGGTGCGCACGTCCTCGCCCGGCCGCGGGATCGCGATCGCCAGGAGCCGCCTGCCGGCATAGAGCATGCCGCCCGGCGTGCCGCCGAGCCGTCGCTGGAAGAGGTACTGCAGGCCGTCGAGCCCGACCGCTGTGTCGGCCGGAAAGCCGGCCGCGACCGTCTGCTCGAGCAGCGAGCCGTCGGCCGGCGCAGCGGTGCCGATCACGTTCGAGGCCGCCGGGACGAGGCTCAGCGGCGTCCCGTTGCGCGCCAGCAGGATGCCGCGCGTCGGGGCGGTGTCGACGCGGGTCAGGCGCTCGCCGGCGAGCAGCCCGGGGAAGGCGTCGGCGGCGCTCCAGCGGATCCGCGGCGACGCCACGGGCCCCGACATGGCGAGGGTGAAGTGCTCGTCGAGCGTGCCGAAGATGCGGGTGCGCAGGACCACGCCGACGCTGAAGCGATCGCCCCCGACGGCGCTGGCGGCGCCGACACTGACGCTTCGGGTGGTCGCGAGGTCGGCGTCGGCGCGCACCGTCGCGATGAACGTGGGCAGGCGGAGAGCGGCGCGCGATCGCGTGTCGAGGTCGGCATACAGCGCGACCCATTGGCGGTCCGCCCAGGATCGCGCGAAGCTCTCGGCGAGCGTCACTCCCGCCGGAGCGCCCGAGCTGAGCACCACGACGAGCACCGCGACGAGCGCCGCCACGATCGCCACGCCGGCGGCGAGGCGCGCGCGACGTCTGCGCCTATCGGATCGCGGTGGCGCCAGCGCCCCTACCAGGCCGGTCGTTCACCCGCCCAGACTACCTGGAGCGCTGCTTCCCGCCGGTGTGCGAGCCGTTGCCTCCCCGGCTACCGCTACGCTCGCCCCGGAACGCATGACCACGCTCGACTGGCTGATCGCTGCGGCGACGCTGATGTTCGCGCTATCCGGCTATTTCCGGGGGTTCATCGTCGGCGCGCTCTCACTCGGCGGCTTCGTCGCCGGGGCGATCGGCGGGACGCGGCTGGCCGACGCGCTGCTGTCGGGCGGCGCGTCCTCACCCTACGCCCCGCTGTTCGGCTTGATCGGCGCCCTGGTCGCCGGCGCGATCCTCGCGGTGGGCTTCGAGAGCGTCGGCGTCCGCCTGCGACGCGGCCTGCGCCTGCCCTTTCTCGGCATGGCCGACGGCTTGCTCGGCGCCCTGCTGAGCGCGGCCGTCGCGCTGACGCTGGCGTGGATCCTGGGCGTCGTCGTGCTGGCGCTGCCGGGAACCGGGACGCTCGGAGCCGACATCCGCGCCTCCGCGATCCTGCGCCGCCTTGACGAGCTGCTGCCGCCCTCTGGCGTCGTCCTGCACGCGCTCGCCCGGATCGACCCGCTGCCCGCGATCGCGGGCGTGGGGGCCCCCGTCGCGCCTCCGCCGAGCACCGCCGCGATCACGCCGGGCGTTGCTCGCGCGCGCGACAGCGTGGTGCGAGTGCTCGGCACGGCCTGCGGGATCGGGATCGAGGGCTCCGGCTGGGTCGTCGCGCCCGACGAGGTGCTCACCAACGCCCACGTCGTCGCGGGTGAGAGCGACACGATCGTCGAGGTTGGTGGCAACCCGCCCGACCGCGCCGCCACGGTCGTGCTCTACGACCCCCGCAACGACCTCGCGATCCTGGACGTCCCGGCGCTCGGTCTCGCAGCGCTGCAGTTGGCGAGCGCGCCGGCGTCCGGCACCGCCGGGGTCATCCTCGGCTACCCGCTGGACGGCGCGTTCGCCGACGAGCCTGCGCGGATCGGCGCCACCGCCACGGTGGAGACGCAGGACGCCTACGGCCGCGGCCCGCTGCCGCGCCTGCTGACCTCCATCCGCGGACGGATCCGCCCCGGCAACTCGGGCGGCCCGGTCGTGGACTCAGGCGGCGCGGTGCTCACGACGGTCTTCGCGGCGACCACCAGCCCCGGCCCCCACGGCGGCTACGGCGTGGCCAACGCGACGGTCCGCGCCGACCTCGCCGCGGTCAGCGGACCGGTCTCCACCGAGGGGTGCACGAGCTGAGCTTCCCCGCCGCGCTACGCTGCGCGCCATGTCCAAGACCCTCGTGATCGCCGAGAAGCCGTCGGTCGGGCGCGACCTGGCGCGCGTGCTGCCCGGCCCGTTCGCCAAGCACGAGGGCTACCTCGAGGGCCCGGAGCACGTGATCAGCTGGGCGGTCGGGCACCTCGTGCAGCTCGCCGAGCCCGACGAGTACGACCCGAAGTTCAAGCGCTGGCGGATGGCCGATCTGCCGATCGTCCCCGAACGCTTCAAGCTGGTGGTGCGCGACGAGCGCTCACGCAAGCAGATGTCGGTCGTCACCGCGCAGCTTCACCGCGACGACGTCAGCGAGGTGATCAACGCCTGCGACGCCGGACGCGAGGGTGAGCTGATCTTCGCCTACCTCTACGAGAAGGCGGGATCGAAGCTGCCGGTCCGCCGGCTGTGGCTGTCCTCGATGACCGCCGCCGCCATGCGTGAGGCGTTCGCGACGCTGCGACCGGCGGCTGAGCTCGCGCAGCTCGAGCAGGCGGCCCGCTCGCGCTCGGAGGCCGACTGGATCGTCGGCATGAACGCGACGCGCGCCGCGACGATCCGCCTGCGCTCCAGCTTCGACGGCGCCGTGTCGCTGGGGCGCGTGCAGACCCCGACGCTGGCGATCATCGCGCGGCGCGAGGAGGAGATCCGCGCGTTCGTGCCCGAGCCCTACTGGCTCGTCGACGCCCGCTTCGAGCCCAGCGAGGATTCGGCGCGCCGCTACGGCGGCCGCTTCCACGCCGGCGCGAAGCCCCGCCTTGGAACCGAGGCGGAGGCGCTGGCGATCGTCGCCGCGGTGAGCGGGCAGACCGGCGAGATCACCAAGGTCGAGAAGCGTGAGGTGACCGAGAAGCCGCCGATGCTCTACGACCTGACCTCGCTCCAGCGCGACGCCAACACCCGCTACGGCTTCTCCGCGCGGCGCACGCTCGGCGCGGCCCAGCGGCTCTACGAGGAGCACAAGGCGCTGACCTACCCGCGCACCAACTCCCGCTTCCTGACCTCGGACATGGCGGCCGAGATCAAGCCGACGGCGGAGCTGGTCGGCGCGCGGCCCGAATACCGCGAGGCCGCCGCCTACGTCACGGGCCTTGACCTGCTGCCGCTCGCACGCGTGATCGACGACAGCAAGGTCACCGACCACCACGCGATCATCCCCACCCGCGCCGAGCATCCTGTCGAGAAGATGGACACCGACGACCGGCGCGTCTACGACATGGTGGTGCGGCGCTTCCTGGCCGCGTTCCATCCCGAGGCGGTGCTCGAGAACACGCGCGTCGAGACGACCGTTGCCGAGCACGTGTTCCGCACGCGGGGCAAGGTGCTGCTGGTCCCCGGCTGGCGCGGGGTCTACCTCGCGGGCGCCGACGACGCCGAGCCGGGCGCGCCGGAGACGGGCGAGGACGACGAGGTCGACGACCAGGCGCTGCCGCGGCTGGCGCAGGGCGAGCCCTCGCTGACGCTCGAGATCGAGTCGCTCGCCAAGGAGACCAAGCCGCCGCGCCGCTACACCGACGCCTCGCTGCTGGGGGCGATGGAGACGGCCGGCAAGCTCGTCGACGATGAGGAGCTGCGCGAGGCGATGAAGGACTCCGGGATCGGCACCCCCGCCACGCGCGCGTCGATCATCGAGCGCCTGATCGACGTCGGCTACGTCGAACGCGACGGGCGGGCGCTGGTCGCGACCGAGAAGGGGCTGAACGTGATCCGCCTGCTCGGCGAGCACGCGCTGACCTCGCCCGATCTGACCGGCAGCTGGGAGCACCGCCTCGGGCGGATCGAGCGTGGCGAGGACTCCCGCGAGCAGTTCATGCGCGACATCGCCGGCTTCGCCAGGGAGACCGTCGAGGTGCTCGACGTCACGCTCAAGGACGTCCGCATCCCGCGCGCGAACCTCGGCCCCTGCCCGGTCTGCGGCCACGACATCGTCGAGAACCGCAAGGGCTACTCCTGCTGGGCGCGCGAGGACCCCGGCTGCGGCTTCGTGATCTGGAAGGGCAAGGCCGGCAAGCAGCTGCCCCTGGCGGTCGCGCGCGAGCTGATCGCCACCGGCCGCACGGCCCGCCCGGTGACCGGCTTCCGCGGCCGCTCCGGCCGCTCGTTCCGCGCGCGCCTGGCGCTGATGCAGAGCGAGGAGGGACGCTGGCGGGTCGAGTTCGACGAGCCCTGGGCGCGCGAGGGCGCCAAGCCGCCGGAGGTCGAGGTCGACGTGGAGGCGGCGGCCGAGAGGGACGCGGCCTAGACGTTTTTCGGGTGGGTGCATGCACCCACCCGGGGGACGGCGCATGCGCCGTCCCCCGGAGCGGCGCATGCGCCGCTCCGAACCGCCCGATCGTCGTTGTCGTCGGGAGCGGCCGCCACCATGGGTGGCGATGGGACTCACACTCGTCACCGGTCCCGCCAACTCGGCGAAGGCCCAGATCGTGTTCGAGCGCCACCGCGCGGCGCTCGCGCGCGGGGCGATCCTCGTCGTGCCGGGCGCCGTCGACGTGGAGCACTACCGCCGCGAGTTGGCGGCGGGGGGCGCCGTGCTCGGGGTGCGCGTCGAGGCCTTCGGCGGGCTGCTGCGCGAGATCGCAAGGCGCGCCGGGGTGGCCGAGATCGCGATCGGCGAGCACGCGCGCGAGCGGCTGCTGGCGGCCGTCGTGGCGCGCGCCCAGCTCGAGGCGCTCGCGAACGCAGCCCAGGCGCCGGCCTTCGTCTCGGCGCTCGCCGCGTTCATCGCCGAGCTTGAGTCGCGGCGCGTCACGCCCGCCCGCTTCACCGCCGCGCTGCGGATGTGGGCGCCGGCCGGCGGCGCGCGTGCGCGCTACGGTGCGGAGCTCGCCGGCCTGTTCGGCGGCTACGCCCGCGCGCTCGAGCGCCTCGGGCGGCTCGATCGCGAGCTCCACGCGACGCGCGCGCTCGACGCGCTCCGCCTTGCGCCCGAGCGCTGGGGGCGCACGCCGGTCTTCTGCTACGGCTTCGACGACCTCGATCCGCTGCAGCTCGACGCGGTCGAGACGCTCGCCCACAGCGTCGGCGCGCAGGTCACGCTCTCGCTGCCCGGTGAGCCGGGGCGGGTCGCGCTGGCCGGACGCGCGGCGACGCTCGAGACGCTGCGGCCGGGCGCCGAGGAGGTGATCGCGCTCGCGCCGGTCGGCACCTACTACGAGGACGAGGCGCTGCACCGGCTGGAGCGCTCGCTGTTCGAGGACACGCCGGCCGATCCGCCCGGTGACGCCGGCGCGGGCGCGGTGGCGCTGCTGCAGGGCGGCGACGAACGGGCCGAGGCCGAGCTGATCGCGGCGGAGATCACGGCGCTGCTCGCGGCCGGCTGTGGCGCCGGCGAGATCGCGGTCCTCACGCGTGGCGCCTCGAGCATCGGCGCGCTGCTCGGCCCGCTGCTTGACGCCTGCGGGGTGCCCCACGCGGCCGCGCGCCGCGAGCGCTTCGCCGACACCGCGCTCGGCGGCGGCCTGATCGCCCTGCTGCGCGCCGCCCTCTGCGGCGGCGGCGCCGCCGACCTCGTCCGCTGGCTGCGCGTCGGCGGCGTCGTGACCCAGGCGGGCTCCGTCGATCGCTTCGAGGCGCGGCTGCTGGCCGGCGGTGTCAGCCAGCTTGCGCAGGCGCGCGCGCTGTGGGAGCGCGAGCACTGGCCGCTGGACGCGCTCGATCGGCTTGCGGCCGCGGCTGGCGCGCCCGGGCCGGCGCTGCTTGACCGCGTCGAGGCGGAGCTCGAGGGGCTGTTCGCTGCGCCCTGGCGTCGCGAGGCGGCGCTGCTCGAGACCTGGCCGGCGGCGGTGCTGGCGGCCGGCCGGCGAGCGCTGCGCCAGCTGCGTGACCTGGCGCGCGCCGATGCGGCGCTCGCACCGACCCCGGCGGCGATCGTCGCGGCGCTGGAGCGCGTGGTCGCCGAGCTCGCGCTCGAGCGCGAAGCTGACGCCGTGCTGATCTGCGACGCGCTGTCGCTGCGGGCGCGCCGGGTCCGCGCGCTCTTCATCGCGGGCATGCAGGAGGGGGCGTTCCCCGCCCCGGCGCGCGAGCAGCCGTTCCTCTCGGCCGCCGAGCGCGCCGAGCTCGCGCAGGCCTCGGGGCTCGCGCTCGGCCTCCCCGGCGAGCAGCTCGACGCGGAGCGCTACCTGTTCTACGTGCTGTGCTCGCGGCCCACACGCTGGCTGCGGGTGAGCTGGCACGACGCGACCGACGACGGCGAGACGGCGCTGCGGTCGCTCTTCGTCGACGATCTCGCGGACTGCTTCGCGGAGGATCTGATCGCCGCGCGCACGCTTCGCGGCGCCGGCGCCCTGCGCTGGGGCGCCCTCGCCGGCCACGCCCCGGCACTCGCGAGACTCGAGCCGCTGCTGGCGGGCCCGCGGCGCACCGGGCCGGTGATCGGCCCGCTGGCGGACGCTGCGGCGCTCGCGGCGCTGCGCGGCCGCGCGTCCCATTCGGCCTCCGCGCTCGAGAGCTGGACGGCCTGCCCGGTCGCCTGGCTGGTGGAGCGCGCGCTGCACCCGGGCGAGCTGACGCCGAAGGAGCTGCCAATCGTGCGCGGCGCCGTCGCCCACGAGCTGCTGCACGACGTGTTCGTGGGGCTGCGCGAGGCCACGGGAAGTGCGCGCGTGGACGCCGCGAGCCTGCCCGTCGCGCTTGAGCTGCTGGAGGCGGCGATCGCCGCGGCCGATCGGCCCCTCTCGGCCAACCCGGCCGTCGATCGCGCCGAGCGCCGGCGCCAGCACAGCGACCTGGCGCGCTACCTGCGGTTCGTCGCGGCCGCGCCGGGCGCGCTCGAGCCGAGCGAGTTCGAGCTCGCCTTCGGGCTGGCCGATGACCCGCTGCCGGCGGCCTCGCTCGCCGGCGGCGCGCTTGAGCTCTGCGGACGGATCGACCGGATCGACGTCGATCGCGGCGGCGGCGCGCTGATCTATGACTACAAGGCGGCGAGCGGCGTCGAGCCGGCGGCGAAGTGGGCGCAGACGGGCCGCCTGCAGCCGGCGCTGTACATGCTCGCGGTCGAGCAGCTGCTCGGGATGCCGGCGCTCGGCGGCCTCTATCAGCCGACGCGCACCGCCGACCTGCGCCCGCGCGGCGCGCTGCGCGACGACGTCGACCCCGCTGGCGGATGCGTCGAGAACGATCGTATGGAGGGCGGCGAGCTGCTCGCCCTGGTGGCGGAGGCGCTCGCCGCGGCGCTGCAGGCGGCCGGCGAGATGGACGCGGGGGAGATCGTGCCGCGCCCGAGCACCTGCTCGACCGCCGGCGCCTGCCGCCACCCGGCGATCTGCCGCGCGCAGGGACGATGAGCGCGGCGCGCGCGTTCACGCAGGAGCAGCGTCTGGCGATCGAGCGCCGGGCCGGCCCGCTGGCGCTGGCCGCCAACGCGGGCAGCGGCAAGACCAGCGTGCTGGTCGAGCGCTACGTGCTGGCCGTGACGGCCGACGGCATCCCGCCGGGGCGGATCCTCGCGATCACCTTCACCGACCGCGCCGCCGGCGAGCTGCGCGAGCGGGTGCGCCGGCGCCTGGTCGCAGCGGGCGAGCGCGAGGCGGCACGCGAGAGCGCCGGGGCCTTCATCTCCACCTTCCACGGCTTCTGCACGCGACTGCTGCGCGCCCACGCGGTGCTCGCCGGGCTGACGCCGGACTTCACGGTGCTGGGCGACACGCAGGCCGACGCGCTGCGCGAGAGCGCCTTCGACGGCGCCGTCGCACGCTGGATGGACGAGGAGGCCGCGCTCGAGCTCGCGTCGCTGTTCGCGCTCCCCGCCCTGCGCACCGCCGTCGAGTCGGTGTATGACGAGCTGCGCAGCCGCGGCGAGCGCAGCCCCGTTCTGTGCGCGGCGGAGGTGCGCCACGAACGCGCGCCGGCCGCCGCGGCGCTGGGGCGGGCCGCCGCGAGCGCGCTCGCCGAGCTCTCCGCCGTCCCCTCGCCCTCGAGGACGGTGGAGCGGGCGATCGGGCGCCTGCAGCGCTGCGGCGAGCTCCTCGCCGGCGAGCCGGCGCCGTCGTGGCGCGAGGTCGCCGAGCTCGCGCTCGGCAACGGCTCGCGCGCGCTGAGCAGCGGCGCGTGCGCCGCCTACGAGCTCGCGCGCCAGGCCTTCGAGCAGGCGTGCGCGGATCAGCTGGGGGTGCCCGCCGTCGGGCTGCTCGACAGCCTCCTGCGGGCGTTCGGGGCGCGCTACGAGCAGCTCAAACACGCTCGCGGCGTCGTCGACTTCGACGATCTCGAGCTGGAGGCGGGCGCGCTGCTGGCGGCTCATCCGCAGATCGCCGCACTCTGGTCGGAGCGCTTCGAGCTGCTGATGGTCGATGAGCTGCAGGACACCAACCCGCGCCAGATGGCGATGCTCGCGGCGCTGCAGCGCGAGAACCTGTTCACCGTCGGCGACGAGTTCCAGTCGATCTACGGCTTTCGCCACGCCGACGTCGGGCTGTTTCGCGAGCGCCGCGCGCAGCTTCAGCTCGTCGGCTCGGCGCAGGTGCTGTCGCGCAACTTCCGCTCGCGCCCGCCGCTGCTTGACGCTGTCAACGGCGTTTTCGCGCCGCGCTTCGGCGAGCGCTTCGTGCCTTTGGTTGCCGGTCGCGAGCCCGGCGTGGCAGCCTCGCCGCCGCTGGTCGAGCTGCTGGTGGCCGATCTCGACGGCTGGGAGCGCCACGAGGAGCGGCTCGGCGTGGAGCTGGCGCCGGCGCCGCTGTGGCGGCGCGCCGAGGCCCGGCTGCTCGCCCGGCGCGTCGATCGCCTGATCGCGCAGGGCGAGGCCGCGCCGGAGGACATCGTGCTGCTGTTTCGCGCCGGCGGTGCGATCTCCACCTACGAGGCGGCACTCGCCGACCTCGGACACGCCACGCTCGCGAGCACCGGCGGCGGCTTCTTCGCCCGCCCGGAGGTGATCGACCTCGTGGCCTACCTGCGCGCGCTGGTCAACCCGCTCGACGAGCTCGCGCTCTACGGCGTGCTGGCCTCGCCCCTGTGCGGCTGCTCGTCCGATGTCCTTGTCGCGCTCGCGCTGCGCGCGCAGGAGCAGGCGAGCGGGGTCTGGGACGTGCTCGCCAGACAGGCGCCCGACGCGCGCTGCGCCGCCTTCGCCGAGCGCTTCGCGTGGGCCCGGAGCGCCGCCGCCGACCGCGGGCTTGGGGAGATCGTCGCGGCCGCGGTGAGCGAGAACGGCTACGACCGCCACCTCGCCACCCTGCACTCGCCCGAGCGGCGGATGGCCAACGTGCGCAAGCTGGAGCGCCTGGCGCGCGAATTCGAGCTGCGCGAGGGGCGCGACCTGCGCCGCTTCGCGCGGGCGCTGGAGCTCGGGCGCGTCGGCTCGCTGCGCGAGACCGAGGCGCCGCCCGCCGCCGAGGGCACCGGTGCGATCGCGCTGATGACGATCCACAGCGCCAAGGGACTCGAGTTCCCGGTTGTCTGCCTCGCCGATCTCGGCCACCAGCTGCCCGAGAGCTACCCGCCCGCGCTGCTGACCGACGGCGTGCGCATCGGTCTGCGCCTCCCGACGCTCGAGCACCACTCGCTCGAAACGCTCGACTACGGCGCGCTGCTGGCGGCGCGAAGGGCCGCTGGGCGCGCCGAGGAGCAGCGGATCATCTATGTCGCGATGACGCGTGCGCGCGAGCGGCTGATCCTCAGCGGCGCGGCGCGGTTCTCGAAGTGGCCGGAGGAGACCGCCACGGCGATGGCCTGGGTTGGGCCGTCCCTGCTCGACGATCTGGCGGTTCGTGCCGCCGCCGGCGGCGGCGTCTGGGAGCTTGCGGGCGCAGGGGGCGCGAGCGTGGCGCTGACGCTGTGCACGCCCGAGCTGGCGGGCGAGCTGCTGTGGCCGGCGACGGGCGAGCCCGCGGCGGGGGAGGTCGCCGCCGAGCCCGGCGAGCCGATCGCGGCTGCGATGCCGGCGCCTCTGGTCGGGACCGGCGGCCAGGGCGCGCTCGCGCCGGCGCCCGCCACGCTCTCCTACAGCGCGATCGCGGACTACGAGCGCTGCGGCTACCGCTACCACCTTCAGCGCGCGATCGCCCTGCCCGACGTCGAGGCCACCGGCGGCGCGGGCGAGCGGGCGGCCGCGCGCGGCGTCGCCGTGCACGCGCTGCTGGAGCGCCTGGACTTCGCGGCGCCGCTGGCGCCCAGCGCTGCGGAGGTGTCTGCGGGCGCCGCGCTCGCCGGCGTGGAGCTCGATCCGCGCGAGGATCTCGGCGCGGTGGCCGACCTGGTCGCCGCGTTCGCGCGCAGCCCGCTGTGTGAGCGCCTGGCGCTCGCGCGCGAGGTGCGCCGCGAGGAGGCGTTTGCGTTCGTCTTCGCGGGCGGCGAGCTGCTGCGCGGATTCCTCGACGTCGTCGCATTCGAGCATCACGGAGGCCTCCTGATCGTCGACTACAAGACCGACCGCGTCGACGGCGGGGCGGCGGATCTCGAGGCTCGAGTGGAGCGTGACTACTCACTCCAGCGGCTCGTCTACGCGCTCGCCGGGATCGCCTCCGGGGCGGCGGTCGTCGAGGTCGCCCACTGCTTCCTGCGTCACCCCGAGGTCGTGCTCGCCATGCGCTACCAGGCGGGTGAGCGGCAGCGCCTGGAGGCCACGCTCGCCGAGCGTTTGGAGCCGCTGCGGGCTGGGCGCTTCGAGGTATCCGACGATCCGAACGTCGAGCGCTGCGGCAGCTGTCCGGGCCGGGCCCGCCTCTGCTCGCACGACCAGTCGCTGACGCTTCGGGAGCCCCGTTCTGGCCCCCCAGCGCCCGGCATTTGACTGCTAGGATTTGTCCGCCTCAGGTGCCCGCACCCCCG
The DNA here is from genome assembly GCA_049522915.1 of Solirubrobacteraceae bacterium. Taxonomy (GTDB): domain Bacteria; phylum Actinomycetota; class Thermoleophilia; order Solirubrobacterales; family Solirubrobacteraceae; genus Palsa-513. The sequence continues at coordinate 25,530 of JBEKNK010000003.1, forward strand.
CCTCGCGGGGGAGCGCCGGTCGGGATCACTCATACGATGACCAGCATTCGCCAGCCCCAGCAGGCCGACGGCCTGTACGACCCCCGCTACGAGCACGACGCGTGCGGCGTCGCCGTCGTCGCCCGCCTGGACAATCGTGCGAGCCACGAGGTCGTCGCGCTCGGGATCGAGGCGGTCGCCAACCTCGAGCACCGCGGGGCCGCCGGCGCCGACCCCGACACCGGCGACGGGGCCGGCCTGCTGATTGGAATGCCCGACGAGTTCCTGCGCGCCGTCGCCGGCTTCGAACTGCCGCCGCGCGGTGGGTACGGCGTCGCCATGTGCTTCCTGCCGACCGACCCGACGGCGCAGGAGGAACTGTGCGCGCTGCTGGAAGCGACCGTCGAGGCGGAGGGCCAGCTCGTGCTCGGGTGGCGCGACGTGCCGACCGACGACAGCCGGATCGGGCCGACGGCCTCCGCGTCCCAACCCAAGATCCGCCAGCTCTTCATCGCTGCCGGACCGGCGCACGCCGGCGATCAGGACGCGTTCGAGCGCAAGCTGTACGTGATCCGCCGGGTCGCCGAGAAGGCGTTCGAGGACAGCATGTACATCGCGAGCCTGTCCTCGCGCACGCTCGTCTACAAGGGCATGCTGATCAGCTACCAGCTGGCCTACTTCTACCCCGATCTCGCCGACGAGCGGATGGCCTCAGCGTTCGTGCTGGTCCACTCGCGCTTCTCGACCAACACCTTCCCGAGCTGGGAGCTGGCGCATCCCTACCGGATGATCGCCCACAACGGCGAGATCAACACGCTGCAGGGCAACGTCAACTGGATGCGCGCGCGCGAGAGCCAGATGGCCAGCGAGCTGTTCGGCGAGGACCTCGCGAAGGTGCTGCCGGTCGTGCGACCCGGCGGCTCGGACTCCGCGACCTTCGACAACGTGCTCGAGCTGCTGACGCTGGCCGGGCGCTCGCTGCCGCACGCCGTGATGATGATGATCCCCGAGGCCTACCGGAACCGCGACGGCGAGCTGCCGCCGGAGCTCGGCGGCTTCTACGCCTTTCACGCCTGCTTCATGGAGCCCTGGGATGGTCCGGCCGCCGTCGCCTTCACCGACGGCCGCGTGATCGGCGCGACGCTCGACCGCAACGGCCTGCGGCCGGGGCGCTGGATGGAGACGACCGACGGCCTCGTGATCCTCGGCTCGGAGGCCGGCATCCTGCCGATCCCGCCCTCGCGCGTGAAGCGGCTCGGGCGGCTGCAGCCGGGCAAGCTTTTCCTGGTGGACCTCGAGGCGGGGCGGATCGTGCCCGACGCCGAGGTCAAGCACGAGGTTGCCACGCAGCGGCCCTACGGCGCCTGGTTCGACGAGCACACCGTCCACTTCGATCAGATCCCGCTCCAGCAGCCGCCGGCGCTCGAGCATCCGCTGCGCTCCCTGCAGCTCGCCTTCGGCTATTCGCGCGAGGACATCAGCGTGACGCTGCCGACGATGGTGCTGGCGGCCGAGGAGCCGATCGGCTCGATGGGAGCGGACATCTCGCTGGCCGTGCTCTCCGACGCGACGCCGACGCTGTTCAACTACTTCAAGCAGCTGTTCGCCCAGGTCACCAACCCGCCGATCGACCCGATCCGCGAGGACATCGTGATGAGCATCGGCGCGGGTCTCGGCGCCGAGGGCAACCTGCTGGAGGAGAGCCCCACGCACGCCCACCAGCTCGTGCTCGACCAGCCGATCCTGCGAAACCACGAGCTGCAGACGCTGCGAACCGTCACTCACGACGTCTTCAAGCCGCGGACGATCGACATCACCTGGCCCCTCGCCGAAGGCCCCGACGGCATGGAGGCGGCGCTGAGGGGTGTCTGCGATGAGGCGCGCGACGCCGTCGCGAAGGGGCAGAACATCATCATCCTCTCCGACCGTGCGATCGGGCCGGCGCGCGCGCCGATCCCCTCACTCCTCGCGGTCTCGGCGGTCCACCACGACCTCGTGCGCGAGGGCACCCGCCTGCGGACGGGGCTCGTCGTCGAGACGGGCGAGGCTCGCCAGGTGCACCACATCGCGACGCTCGTCGGCTACGGCGCGAGCGTCGTCAATCCCTGGATGATGTTCGAGACCGTCGGCGAGGCCGTCGACGAGGGTGTGCTGGTGAACGCCGAGGGCCACGCCCTCGACCGCGACGAGGCGGAGATCGCGGTGCGCAAGGCGATTGGCAAGGGTCTGCTGAAGACGATCTCGAAGATGGGGATCTCGACGATCCAGTCCTACTGCGGAGCGCAGATCTTCGAGGCGGTCGGGCTCTCGCGCGCGCTCGTCGAGCGCCACTTCACCGGCACCGCCTCGCGAATCGGCGGTATCTCGATCGACGTGCTGGCGCAGGAGACGCTGACGCGGCACGCGCGCGGATTCCCGGGACGCCACGATGACGACCTGCTGCCGGTCGGCGGCGTCTACGCGTGGCGGCGCGACGGCGAGCATCACATGTGGAATCCGGACACCATCGCGCTGCTCCAGCACGCCGTGCGCGGCGGCGGCGAGGAGGCCTACCGCGAGTTCGCGCGCGTCTCCGACGAGCAGGCGACGCGCCGCGCCACGCTGCGCGGACTGCTGGAGATCCGCAGCGACCAGACCGCGATCCCGATCGAGGAGGTCGAGCCGTGGACCGAGATCGTCAAGCGCTTCGCGACCGGCGCGATGAGCCTCGGCTCACTCTCGCGCGAGGCGCACGAGAACCTCGCGATCGCGATGAACTCCCTGGGGGGCAAGTCGAACACCGGCGAGGGCGGCGAGGACCCGGCGCGTTACCACGACAATCGCCGCTCGGCGATCAAGCAGGTCGCCTCCGGCCGTTTCGGCGTGACGATCGAGTACCTGGTGAACGCCGACGAGCTGCAGATCAAGATGGCGCAGGGCGCGAAGCCGGGTGAGGGGGGCCAGCTCCCCGGACGCAAGGTCGACGAGTACATCGGCAAGATCCGCTACTCGACGCCCGGCGTCGGCCTGATCTCGCCGCCCCCGCACCACGACATCTACTCGATCGAGGACCTCAAGCAGCTGATCTACGACCTGCGCTGCGCGAACCCGACCGCACGGATTTCCGTCAAGCTCGTGGCTGAGGTCGGCGTCGGCACCGTCGCCGCCGGCGTCGCGAAGGCCAACAGCGACCACGTGCTGATCTCCGGGCACGACGGCGGCACCGGCGCCTCGCCGCTGTCGTCGATCTTCGCGAGCGGCATTCCGTGGGAGATCGGGCTCGCCGAGACCCAGCAGACGCTGCTTCGCAACGACCTGCGCTCGCGGATCTGGGTGCAGGTCGACGGCCAGCTGAAGACCGGGCGCGACGTCGCGATCGCCGCGATGCTCGGCGCCGACGAGATGGGCTTCGCGACCGCCCCGCTGATCGCGAGCGGCTGCATCATGATGCGCGCCTGCCACCTCAACACCTGTCCGGTCGGGATCGCGACGCAGGACCCGGAGCTGCGCAGGCGCTTCGCTGGCACGCCCGAGCACGTCATCAACTACTTCCACTTCGTCGCGGAGGATGTCCGGCGCGTTCTCGCCAGCCTCGGTCTGCGCACGATGGACGAGCTGGTTGGCCGCGCCGATCTGCTCGACAGCTCGAAGGTGATCGGGCACTGGAAGGCGCACGGCATCGACCTCGCGGACCTGCTTGCGGTCCCGACGCTGCCACCGGACGCGCCGCGCCGGCGTGTGCGCGACCAGGAGCCGGTGCTCTGCGACGCGCTCGACTGGAACCTGATCGAGCACTCCAAGGAGGCGATCGAGTTCGGCGGCCGCGTCGAGCTGCAGCGCCCGGTGCTGAACACCAACCGCTGCGTCGGCGGCCTGCTGTCCGGTGAGATCGCGCGCCGCCACGGCGCCGCCGGGCTGCCCGAGGACTCGATCGCCGTCCACTTCATCGGCTCGGCGGGCCAGAGCTTCGGCGCCTGGCTCGCCCCCGGTGTGGCCTTCACGCTCGACGGCGTCGCCAACGACTACACGGGCAAGGGCCTGTCCGGCGGGATCCTCGTCGTGCGCCCGCCCGCGGACGCCGCCTACCTCGCCGAGGAGAACGTGATCATCGGCAACACCGTGCTCTACGGCGCCACGAGCGGCCGGGCCTTCTTCCGCGGCCTCTCCGGTGAGCGCTTCGCGGTGCGCAACTCGGGCGCCCACGCGGTCGTCGAGGGCGTCGGCGATCATGGCTGCGAATACATGACCGGCGGTCGCGTGGTCGTGCTCGGCCCGACGGGGCGCAACTTCGCCGCCGGCATGAGCGGCGGCGTCGCCTACGTCTACGACGAGGCCGGAGACTTCACCGAGCGTCGCTGCAACCGCGCGAGCGTGTCCTTCGAGGAGATCTCGGACGCCGACGCGGCCGAGCTGCGCGCACTCGTGGCCGAGCATGCGCAGCGGACCGGCTCGGCCGTCGCCGAGCGCCTGCTGGGCGACTGGGACGCGAGCCTCGAGCGCTTCGTGAAGGTGATGCCCGACGACTACCGGCGTGTGCTCGACGAACAGGCCGCTCTGGCCGGCGAGCTCGCGGAGGTCAGCTAGTGGCGCCGCTGGGCCCGCCCACCCGGGCCCGCTGCCGCGTCCGTCGCCCGACCCTCGAAGTGCCCAGCTGATGGGCGAGTTGAGGGGCTTTGTGCGGGTCGGCCGTGCGCCGATCCCGGAGCGCGACGCGCTGGAGCGGATCGGCGACTACAACGAGTTCATGCTCACGCGGCCGGTCGCCGAGCTGCGCGACCAGGGCGCGCGCTGCATGGACTGCGGCGTCCCCTTCTGCCACAGCGGTTGCCCGCTGGGCAACCTGATTCCCGACTGGAACGACCTCGTCTTCCGCGACCGCTGGCACGACGCGCTGCGCCAGCTGCACTACACCAACAACTTCCCCGAATTCACCGGCCGTCTCTGTCCGGCGCCCTGCGAGGCCGCCTGCGTGCTCGAGATCAACGAGGGCAACGCGGTGACGATCAAGCAGATCGAGAACGCGATCATCAACCGCGGCTTCGACGAGGGCTGGGTGCTGCCGGCGCCCCCGGCGCATGAGAGCGGACGGACCGTCGCGGTGATCGGCTCCGGGCCGGCCGGCCTGGCCGCGGCGCAGCAGCTGCGCCGCGCCGGTCACGCCGTGGTGGTGTTCGAACGCGACGAGGCGGCCGGGGGCCTGGTCCGCTTCGGCGTGCCCGACTTCAAGATCGAGAAGTGGGTGGTCGAGCGGCGCGTCGCGCAACTGGTCGCGGAGGGTGTCGAGCTGCGCCTCGGCGTCGACGTCGGCGTTGACATCGACGCCGATCGGCTGCGCTCGGAGTTCGACGCCATCGTGGTCGCGATCGGCTCGCGTGTCCCGCGCGACCTCGAGGTGGCGGGGCGAGAGCTTCCCGGCACGCACTTCGCGATGGAGTACCTCTATGCGCGTAACCGCTGGGCCGCGGCGGAGCACGGGCCCGCGCCGGGCCTGCCGCCACCCGCGGTCAGCGAGATCAGCGCGGCCGGCAAGGATGTGGTGGTGATCGGCGGCGGCGACACCGGCGCCGACTGTGTGGGCCAGGCGATGCGCGAAGGCGCGCGCTCGGTGCTCCAGCTCGAACTCGTGCCGGAGCCGCCGGCGAACCGCCCCGACGATCGCACGCCGTGGCCGCTCTGGCCTAACAAGATGCGCCTCTCCTACGCGATGAAGGAGGTGCAGGCGGCTGGGCGCGGCGAGCTTGACTTCTCGGTCGTGACGACGCGGATCAGCGGCGAGGGTCGCGTCCAGAAGCTGCATATCGCGCAGGCCCAGGCGGCGCCGCCGTTCGACCCCCTCGAGGGGACCGAGCACGATCTGGCGGCGGATCTCGTGCTGCTGGCGATGGGCTTCGTGCACCCCGAACACGGCGGCATCGTGGAGCAGCTCGGCGCCGCGCTCGACGCCCGCGGTAACGTCGACGCGCCGAAGTACGCGACCTCCACCGACGGCGTCTTCGTGGCGGGCGACGCCCGGCGCGGCCAGTCGCTGATCGTGTGGGCGATCAACGAGGGCCGCCAGTGCGCAGAGCAGGTCGAGCGCTACCTCGCGAGCCTGCCGGCGCCCACCGCCTGAGGCAGGCCGCCAGGGCGATCACGTCCACCGCGGCCCCTACGCTGCAGTTTGTCGCCGGTCAGCCACGACAGGAGCCAGGGGATTGCCGCTCTGCTTCATCGAACCGCACGACGCGATCCGCGTGATCGCCGAGTCGATGGGTCGCGAGGCGCGCCGCCAGCTCGTCGGTGAGGTCATGCATGCCTGGGTGGACGAGATCCCCGAGCCCGAGCTCGCGATGCACTACGAGCGCGCGGTCGCGGACCTGGACGCCGACGACCTCTCGATGCTCGCTGCCTGGCACGCCTCGCTGGAAACGGTCGGGCAGCCGATCGCCAACACCGACTTCCTGCTGTCGATCTACCCCTCGCTCGGTGAGTATCGCCGCGAGGCGCTGAAGGTCGCCGCCGGCCTGGGCGGCGAGGACGCCTTCGACGCCGGCGTGACCGAGGAGCAGGCGCTCGCCAAGGTCCTGCCTCACCTTTCGCGCGAGCGTGCGCGCGAGCTTGCCAACGAGTGCATCGAGCTCTACCTCTGGGACCGTCTCGGCACGCCGAACTAGTGGTGGCAGGCAGCCGGTTGCCGCGGCGGCCGCCCCGCGCGGCGCGGCGCCCGTCGCTCAGAGCGCGCGCGTGATCGTGTAGCTGCCAAGACCGCGGCGCCCGTTTTGGTGCCAGGCGACGAAGGCGACCTGCGTGGGCGCCCCGTCGCCACCGGCCAACTCGCCGCTCCCCAGCACCTCGCCACCGATCCGCAGCGCCAGCTCCGCCTCCTCGCTCTCCCAGAGCTCGAGCCCGGCGTGTCGCAGGCGTCCCTCGGCGTCATAGGTGCTCGAAAGGCGCGGCTTCTCGATCGCCACCAGCTCGAGCGGCTCGCCGCGGAAGACGACCGCTGCGATCTCCTCATCGCCGTGACCGCCGGCGCCGGTCGTCCGCCGAGCCCGCAGGGAGAACGCGAGTGTGGCGTCGAAGAGGATGTCGATCGAGCGCTCGATGCTCACCGCGGCGTTGGCCGGGCACTCGCGGCGCACGAGCGCCAGCCCGGCGAAATCGCGCGAGCCGACGGTGCCGGCGGCGCGGTGCAAAGTCACCGGCTGGTCGGCGGCGGGCCCCTCCGCGCAGTGAAGCGCCGTGAGGACCAGCTCGCAGCCTTCGCCGGCTCGCAGCGTGAGCGCGCTGCCGTCGCCGCTCAGCGTCGGCGGCGGCTGCTGCGTGAGTGCGTGCTCGACCTTGAGCAGCGTCCCGGCGGCGGCGATCGCGACGCCCTGGATCTGGTGCTCGCCGTCGGCAAAACTGATCATCAGACGCTCGCTCACAGTGGCCACAGGCTACGCGACGGCCCGCGCTCTACACTTCGTCCATGGTCACCGTCGACGAGGTGCAGGAGGCGCTCACCAACGTGATCGATCCCGAGCTCGGGCTCGACTTCGTCGAGCTCGGCCTGATCTATGAGATCGAGATCGACGGCGGCACGGTGCACGTGACCTTCACGCTCACCGCGCCCGGCTGCCCGATCGGGCCCGAGGTCGCCGAGCAGATCGAGGAGTTCGTCTCGGAGCTCGACGGCGTCGAGTCGGTCGGCTCGACGATGGTGTTCACCCCGCCGTGGACGCCCGAGCGCATGAGCGAAGACGCGAAGTTCGCGCTCGGGTACTGATGGCCGGGGACCAGGACTGGCGCCTGCGGGCCGACCTCGCCGATCCCGCGGGACTGCATGCGCGGCTGCGCGACGCGCACCACTTCGAGGAGGAGCTCAGGCCGCTGATCGGCCAGGACGTCGTGCTGAGCTACGACGACTCCACGCTGTTTGCCTACGCCAACACGCGCGAGGCGATCGACGAGACGCGCCGCGCGGTCGAGCACCAGCTCAGCAGCGACGGTCTGAGCGCGACGCTGCAGATCGATCACTGGGACGACGGGCTGGGCGACGTCGGCGACTGGGACCAGGTGCAGCCGCCGCCGGACGCCGGCGCGCGCTCGCGCGAGGCGGCGGAACGCGACGAGCATCGCGCACACGAGGCGAGCGAGGCGGTCGTGGAAACGCGCACCGTGGCGATCACCTCCGGGCGGATGGTCCGCACCTGGTTTGAGAAGACGGTCGCCGACGAGGCCCGCGAGGTTGGTGTCGAGCTGTCGATCGTCGAGCACCCGCATCTGCTGACCACGCAGATCGCCTTCACGCTGACGGGGCCGACGGGCGCGGTCGACACGGTGGTCGAGGACCTCGCAGCGCGCGCCGGCGCGGTGACGAGGCTCGAGACCTACTATCCGATCGTCAGCTGAGCGGTGTGAGCGAGCCGGCGGCCACCGAGCTCGAGCTCCGCGGCCCGGGCATCCGCCTGCGGATCCCGCGCGAAGGCGACGCGCAGCGGCTGTTCGAGCTGGCAAGCGACGAGGAGGTCACCCGCTTCTTTTCCTGGGGCCCCTACCAGCTCCCCGACGAGGCGGTGGCCTGGCTGGCGACGCTCGAGGCACGCCGGGCGGCCGGGATCGCGCTCGAGCTCGCGGTGGTCGACCCCGACGACTGGCTGATCGGCATCACCGGCGTGTTCGAGGTCTCAAAGCGCGACCGCCGCTGCGTCGTGGGCACCTGGCTCGGCCAGGCCTACTGGGGCACGGGAGCCAATGCCGAGAGCAAGGCGCTGGTGGCCGCGCTGGCGTTCGGGCGGCTGAACATGGAGCGGCTCGGCGCCTGGGCGGACGTGCGAAACCCGCGCTCGCAGCGGGCGCTCGAGCGGCTCGGCTTCGTCCGCGAGGGCACGCTGCGCGCCTTCCACCGCCACGGCGACGAGCGCCGCGACGTCGTCTCCTATTCGCTGCTTCGCGACGAGTGGCGCCAGTCGGCGCTCGCCGGCGTCGATGTTGCGGTGATCGGCGAGGTACCGCCGGAGTTCGCTTGCGCAGAGCGCTAGTGCCGGCGCCGCCCGGCGGCGGGCGGGGCGCGGGCCCGCACCGGCCTGGCGCAGGAAACCGTTCAGTGCCCTTGGCGGCGAAAACGGGGTGCTACATTCCGCCTTCCTCGCGCCCGCGTCCGCGGTCACGCGAAAACGGCTAGGGAGTGCACGGCGATGGCGCGATCAATCTGGAGCGGCTCGATCTCGTTCGGCCTGGTCAACGTCCCGGTCAAGCTCTACACGGCCGTGGCGCGCAAGACGGTGCACTTTCATCAGCTGCACGACGCCGACGGCTCGCGCATCCAGCAGAAGCGCTTCTGCGCGGCCGATGGCGAGGAGGTGCCCTACGAGAACATCGTCAAGGGCTTCGAGGTCTCTCCGGGGCGCTACGTCGTCGTCGAGCCGGGCGAGCTCGAATCGCTGGATCCCAAGAAGTCGCGGCTGATCGAGATCGAGCAGTTCGTCGACGCTGCGCAGATCGACCCGATCCTCTACGACCAGCCCTACTATCTCGCTCCCGCCGCCGGTGCCGCCAAGGCCTACGCCCTGATGCTCGAGGCGATGCGCGACGCGGGCAGGGTCGCGATCGCGCGGGTCGTCCTGCGCCAGAAGGAGCACCTGGTCGCGCTGCGCGCGACCGAGGACGTGCTGATCATGGCGACGCTCGTGTTCGCCGACGAGGTCGTGTCGCCGTCCACGCTGGATGAGCTGGGCGACGCGGACGTGCCGGTCACCGAGCGCGAGCTGAAGGTGGCCCGCCAGCTGATCGAGATGCTCTCGGGCCCGTTCGTTGCGACCGACTACCGCGACGACTACCGCGAGGCGGTGCTCGCGCTGATCGAGCGCAAGGTCGCGGGCGAGCAGATCGCGGTCGCGCCGCCGGCGCCGCCGCCGGCGGCCGCGCCGGACCTGATGGCGGCGCTCCAGGCGAGCGTCGAGGCGGTCGGGAAATACAACGCCCGCTGGGACGGCGAGGACGCGGCCGCCGCCGGGGCGCCCAAGCCCAAACGCGCGCCCGCCGCCAAGCCCGGGCGCGCCACAGCCGCCAAGCCCAAACACCCGCCCGCCGCCAAGACCGGGCGCGCCACCGCCGCGAAGCCGGCGCGGCAGCCGACGAAGAAGTCGTGAGCGCGGGGCGCCCCGGCGACCCGCTGAAGAGCTACCGCTCCAAGCGCGATTTCGCGCAGACGCCCGAGCCCGCCGGGGCCGGCGGCGAGGGGCCTGCGGGCGCGCCGCGGTTCGTCATCCACGAGCACTCGGCGCGGCGCATGCACTGGGACCTGCGGCTCGTACGCGACGGCGTGCTCGTCTCCTGGGCGATCCCCAAGGGCATGCCAGAGGAGCCGAAGGTGAATCATCTCGCGCCACACACCGAGGATCACCCCCTCTCCTACCTTGACTTCGAGGGCGTGATCCCGGCCGGCAGCTACGGCGCCGGCACCATGCGGGTCTGGGACCACGGCACCTACGACTGCCTGAAATGGGAGCCCCGCAAGATCGAGGTCGCGCTGCACGGCGAGCGTCTCGACGCACGCTACGCGCTGTTCGCGATCGGCGAGGGGGAGGCGCCGAAGGACTGGATGATCCATCGCATGGACCCCGCGGCCGACGGCGCTCGCGAACCGATGCCCGAGCGGATCGCGCCGATGCTGGCGCGTTCCGGCGAACTCCCGCGCGATGAGGACCGCTGGGCGTATGAGATCAAGTGGGACGGCGTGCGCGCGATCGCCTACGCGGAGCCCGGGCGCCTCGCGCTGCAGAGCCGAAACCTGCACGAGATCACCGACAGCTATCCGGAGCTGGCGCGCCTTGGCCGCGCGCTGGGCTCCCACCGCGCCGTGCTCGACGGCGAGATCGTCGCCTTCGATGCCAAGGGGCGTCCGAGCTTCGCGGCGCTCACGCAGCGGATGGGCGTCAGCTCGCCGGCCCGCGCCAGGCGCCTCGCCCAGAGCGTTCCAGTCACCTACGTGATCTTCGACCTGCTCTGGCTCGACGGCCACTCGCTGATGGAGCATCCCTACCTCGAGCGTCGCGCGGCGCTCGGCAGGCTCGGCCTGCGCGGCGAGCGCTGGCAGACGCCCGAGCACATCGTGGCGCACGGTCGCCGCACGCTCGAGGCCTCCGCGGCGGCCGGGCTGGAGGGGATCGTCGCCAAGGCGCTCGACAGCCCGTATGAGCCGGGCCGGCGCAGCGGCGCCTGGATCAAGCTGAAGAACAGCGCTCGCGAGCAGTTGCGGATCGGCGGCTGGATGCCCGGAGCCGGCCGCCGGCGCGAGCGGATCGGTGCCCTGCTGCTCGGCGAGGGCACGCCGCTGCGCTACTGCGGGCGCGTCGGAAGCGGGTTCTCGCAGGCCGAGCTGGAGCGGCTCGCAGCGACGCTCGGCCCGCTCGTTCGCACGCAGTCGCCGTTCGCTGCGGAGGGGCCGCAGCCGCCGCGCGGCGCGGTCTTCTGCGAGCCGCTCCTGCAGGCCGAGGTGTCGTTTCGCGAGCGCACCCCGAGGGGCCTGCTGCGCCAGCCGAGCTACCTTGGACTCGTGCCGCAGGCGCACGAGCGCCCGCCGGGACGGCGATCGCGGGCGTCTGCGGCGTCCTCGGTCGCGGGGCGCGGCGCGGCGAGCGGGGATTTGGTCGTGCACGGGGAGGGTGTCAAACGCGTGCGGGCGGAGGTCGAGGGCCGCGAGCTGACGCTCTCGAATCTCGACAAGATCCTCTATCCCGCCGTCGCTTTCACCAAGCGCGCGGTGATCGACTACTACGCCGCGATCGCGCCCGTGCTGCTCGCGCACCTGAGCGGTCGCCCGCTCACCGTCACGCGCTACCCGGACGGCGTCGAGGGCAAGGCCTTCTTCCAGAAGCAGTCGCCGGCGCACCGGCCGCCGTGGGTGCAGACCGTTTCGGTTGCCAGTGAACGTCGCCAGCGGATCGACTTCACGCTGGCCGAGGACCTCGCGACGCTGGTCTGGCTCGCGAACCTCGCCGCGCTCGAGCTGCACGTGCCGCTCGCTCGCGTTCCCGCGCTGACGTGCCCCACCGCCGTCGTCTTCGACCTCGACCCCGGGCCGCCGGCGGGCGTGCTCGAGTGCGCCCACGTGGCGCTCTGGCTGCACGGCACCTTCGAGCGGCTCGGGCTCGCCAGCGTCGTCAAGACGTCGGGCTCCAAGGGCCTGCAGGTCTACCTTCCGATCGCCGGCGAGACCGGCTTTGCGCAGACGAAGGCGTTTGCGCGCGAGGTGGCGCTCACCGTCGAAGCCGCCGAGCCGGGACTGGCGGTCTCGCGGATGACGAAGGCGCTGCGGCCAGGCAGGGTCCTGATCGACTGGAGCCAGAACGACGAGCACAAGACGACCGTCTGCGCCTACTCGCTGCGGGCCCGCGAGCGCCCCACGGTCTCGACGCCGCTGCAGTGGGACGAGCTGCGCGACGCGCTGAAGCGCCCGTCGCCCGGCGCGCTGTCCTTCGACGCCGCCGCGGTACTCGAACGCGTGCGCGAGCACGGCGACCTGTTCGCTCCGGTCCTCTCGCCGGCGCAGGCGCTTCCGGCGATCTAGTGGACATCTCGGCCCACCAGCCAAAGCGCCCAACGTGCCGCCGAAGCGCGATCGGCCTCCGCACGGCCCGCGCTCGCCAGGCGCGCTCGGCCGCGACGGCCGGTCGCCTCAGCGTGCCGGGTCCGCCGCTACACTCGTGAGAGGCCCCAGCGTGAGAGGAGTGTGGCGGTGCGGGTGAGGACCAGCGCGGCGGCGATCGCCGCCGCTGTTGTGGCTCTCGGCCTCGGCATCGGCGGCTGCGGCGGGGGGAGCCACACGGCATCGTCGAGCGCCGGGACCAAGCGGGCGCAGGCGCTGCTCGCGCGGGCCGAGGCGGCGATCGACCGTGTGCACAGCTTCCACCTGCAGGCCTCCACGACCTACGCGGGCGCCGCGGTATCGGTCTCCGGCGACATCGTGCTCCCGGGCAAGGCCATGCTCGTCGAGCACTACGGAAGCGGCACGATCGATCTGCTGGCGATCGGCGGGACGGTCTACTTCCGCGCCGACCGGGCCTACTACGTCAACGAGGGCTTGAAGGGGGCGAGCCTCGCGGCCGTCGTGGGCCGGTGGGTGAGCACGACGGCGGCGCAACTGCCGAGCGTCGGCGGCTTTGCCGCGCTCACCAATCCCGCGACCGCCGGTCGCTGCCTGTTGGCTGAGCACCTCGGCACGCTCTCGCTGGGCGGCGACACGACGCTCGCCGGGCGGCGTGCAATCGTGCTGCTCGACGCCGGAGACCTTCCGGGCAGCGCTCCCGGGCGCATCTACCTGGCGGCGAGTGGACCGCCGCTGCCGCTGGAGATCCTGACCACCGGCGCCTCTCGCGCCGGCGGGACCCCAGACGCCGCGTGCTCCGCCACCACCACAGCGTCGGCGAAGGTGACCGCAGAGACGGAGACGATCAGCCGCGTGAACGCGCCGGTCGCGATCTCGGCTCCGGCGGCGGCGGTGACCCTCTCGAGCCTGGCGAGTCAGGCGCACGCAACGACCGGGATCGCCGCGGCCCCGGTCGGAACGGCTCAGACGAGCCTTGGCAAGGTCTCCTACCGCGTTCTCGGGAGCGGCCCGCCGCTGGTCCTGATCACCGGCTACGCGGGCACGATGCAGTCGTGGGATCCGCGCTTCGTCAACGCCCTCGCCACCCGCTACCGCGTCGTGATCTTCGACAACGCGGGCGTGGACGGAACATCTGCGCTGCCGGGAACGCTCACGATCGACGCCATGGCCGATCAGACGAGCGCCCTGATCAGCGCACTGCGCCTTGGCCGGCCGAACGTGCTCGGCTGGTCGATGGGCGGGATGATCGCGCAGGCGCTCGCGGTGCGACACCCCACCCAGGTGCGCCGCCTGGTTCTGTGCTCGACCTTTCCCGGCAGCGGTACGGTGGCTCGTCCGCCGCAGAGCAGGATCAACGCGCTCACGGACGGCAACGTGAAGGAGGCGACGCTCGACCTGTTCCCGGCCGACCAGGCCGCGGCGGCGGATGCATTCGGGGCTGCGGTCGGGACCTATCCGGCCGTCGCGCCGGTGTCGGACGCCGTGATCAAGGCCCAGGCGCACGCGATCATCCTGTGGTGGAGCGACGCGGATGCGGCGGGCAGGAGGATCGCGCAGATCTCGGCTCCGACGCTCGTCGCCGACGGCGCTCTGGACCAGCTCGACCCGGCGGTCAACGACCACGCCCTGGCCGGGCTGATCCGGGGAGCTCGCCTGATGCTCTATCCGGACGCCGGCCACGCGTTCCTCTTCCAGGACGAGAGCGCATTCGTGCCGGTCGTCGAATCCTTCCTGGGCTGAGACGCGACGGCGCTGCGGTCGAGCACCGCAGCCCGGTCGTGGCGGCGGGCGTGTTTGCCGTCCACACCGGCGCCTACAGTGGCGTCAACGTTTCTGCCACGAGCGCCGAGGGGCCAACGATGGTGCTGTGCTTCATCACACCGCAGGACACGATCCGCGTGATCGCCGAGTCGATCGGGCGCGACGCGCGTAGACGGCTCGTTGGCGAGGTCGTCGCGGCGTGGGTCGACGACATCCCCGAGCCCGAGCTGAGCGAGCATTACGCGAAGGCCGTCGCGGGACTTGACGACGCCGACCTGCACGTGCTCGCCGACTGGTACTCCTCGCTCGCGCTGGGCCCGCCGATCGCCAACACCGCCTTCCTCCTCGCCGCCTTCCCCCGGCTCGGCTCCAGCCGCCGTGAGGCGTTGAAGATCGCCGCCGGCTTCCGTGGCGAGCAGGCGTTCGACGCCGGCGTGACCGAGGAGCGCGCGCTGAACGCCGTGCTCGGGCATCTGTCGCGCGAGCGCGCCGAGCAGCTCGCCCACAGCTGCATCGAGATCTACATCGAGGACCGTCTCGGCGGCGCCAACTAGGCCGCGCGCGCCAGCGCGAGCAGCTCCTCGATCGCCTGCGACAGCCAGCCGGCCAACTCGTCCAGCTCCGGCAGCGCCTGCGAGTCCGCGAGCAGGCCGAAGTTCAGCTGGCCGTTGTAGGACATGATCGCCACCGCGAGCGCATGGTCGTGCGCGAGGAAGGCGATCGGATAGACCTCGCGGATCTGGTGCCCGAGCACGAACAGCGGGATCTGCGGGCCGGGCATGTTTGTGACGATCAGGTTGAACAGCCGCGTCGAGAAGTTGATCCGCGAGGCCTGCGCCAGGATCGTCGGGGGCGCGAAGTTCTGCACGCCCGCCAGCACCTCGGCACCGAGCGCCTGGCGGGACTCCTTGATGCCCTCCATGCTCACGCGCACCGCCTCCAGGCGCTCGCGTGGATCGGCGATGCCGACGGGCAGACTGCCGCGCATCGCTGCGAGACGGTTGCCGATCACGCCCGGGCGCTCGGCGGCGCCGCGCAGCGACACCGGGACGAGCGCGCGCAGCTCCAGGCCGTCGGTGCGCACGTCGCGCGACGCCAGGAAGCTGCGCAGCGCGCCGGCCACGACCGCGAGCACGACGTCGTTGACGGTTCCGCCGAAGGCGTTCTTGATCGTCTTGAAGTCCTCGAGCCGGGCGTTGACGGTTGCGAAGCGCCGGTAGGGGCCGATCGGCACGTTCAGCGGCGTCTGGGGCGCGGGACTCAGCGCGGCCCGGACGATCTCGCCCACGCCCTCGGCGGCGTCCCGCAGCGCCCGCGCCGCCCTTTGAGGGTGGGCGCCGGCGCTCAGTGCGCTGCCCAGCAGCTTCGCGCTGTCGCGCGCGTCGCGCACCGCGCCCAGCGCGATCAGGCCGAGCATGCCGGGGTGGGAGGCGGGCGTCCAGTCCGGCGGGGCGTCGGACTCGGTCTCGTCCTGCGTCTCCATGTCGAAGATGACGGTCGCGAGGTCGAGGCCGGCGATCCCGTCGATCACGGCGTGGTGGGTCTTGAAGACCAGCGCGAAGCCACCGTCGTCGAGGCCTTCGATGAACCAGAGCTCCCAGAGTGGCCGGCGACGGTCGAGCTGGGTCGAGAAGATCCTCGAAAGCAGCGAGAGCAGCTGCTCTCGGTCGGCGGGCGCCGGCAGGGCGACGTGGCGCAGGTGGTACTCGAGCCGGAAGGAACCGTCGTCGACCCACACCGGACGTCCGCGGTCAAGCGGCGTGTGCGCCAGCCGCTGGCGGTAGCGCGGAACGAGGTGAAGGCGGGAGTCGATCAGCGCCAGCAGGTCGTCAAAGCGCGGCGGCGGGCCGTCGAACAGCGTGAGTGCGCCGATGTGCATGTGCGACTCCGGTCCCTCCTGGTGGAGGAAGGAGGCGTCCAGCCCGGTCAGTCGGTCGAGGTGCGCCTGTGCCATCGACGCCAAAGCGTAGTCCCGCCGGAGGCCTTCGGTGTGGAGCGGTGACGCTCGCGCCGGAGTACCGTCATTCGCCGACGCAGGTCGCATTGCGGGCCCGCTGGCCAAGGCCGGGCAGCGGCCGCCGTAGAATCAAGCAATGGCCGTCGTGACGAACACCGTCGAGAAGATCCTGCTGGCCGCGCCGCGCGGTTACTGCGCCGGCGTGGATCGCGCCGTTCAGACGGTCGAGCGGGCGCTCGCACGCCATGGCGCGCCGGTCTACGTGCGCAAGGAGATCGTCCACAACAAGCACGTGGTCGAGCAGCTGCGCGCCCGCGGGGCGATCTTCGTCGAGAGCGAGACCGAGGTCCCGGAGGGCTCGGTCACCGTGTTCTCCGCCCACGGCGTCGCGCCGAGCGTGCATGAGAACGCGAAGGCGAGGCGCCTGCGAACGATCGACGCGACCTGCCCGCTGGTCACCAAGGTGCACGTCGAGGCGCGCCGTTTCGCCGCCGACGGCTACATGGTCGTGCTCGTCGGCCACGACGGGCACGAGGAGGTCGAGGGCACGATGGGCGAGGCGCCCGACAACATGGTGCTCGTGCAGACCGAGCAGGACGTGGACGAGCTCGAGCTGCCCGACCCCGAGAAGGTCGCCTACATCTCGCAGACGACGCTCTCGGTCGATGAGACCCGGGGCATCATCGAACGCCTGCGCGAGCGCTTCCCGGCGATCGTCGGCCCCCGCACGGACGACATCTGTTACGCGACGACCAACCGCCAGGCGGCGGTGCGGGCGCTCGCGGCCCAGTGTGACCTGGTGCTGGTGATCGGCTCGCGCAACTCGTCCAACTCGCTGCGGCTGGTCGAGGTGGCGCGCGACTATGGGGCCGAGGCGCACCTGATCGACAACGCCCGCGAACTTGACGAGAGCTGGCTGGAGGGCGTGCGGACGCTCGGGATCTCCTCCGGCGCCAGCGCCCCCGAGGAGCTCGTGCAGGAGCTCGTCGAGCTCTTCCGCCGCAGGGGTGTCGTCGACATCTCAGAGTTCGAGGTGACGCGCGAGGACGTGCGCTTCATGCTGCCCAAGGCGATTCGCGGCGTCGGCGCCGCGCGGTAGTGGCTCGGACTCTCGTCGTCTCCGACCTGCACCTCGGTACGCGCGCAGGCAGCGATGTGCTGCGGCGCGAGGGCGTGCTCGAGGCGCTGCTCGAGGCGCTCGAGGGCGTCGATCGCCTCGTGTTGCTCGGCGACACGCTCGAGCTGCGCCAGGGCCAGTCTCGCGTCGTGCTCGATCGGGCGTGCACGGTCCTGCGGCGCCTGGGCGAGTGCCTGGGGGAGCGCTCGGTGGTGCTGGTCCCCGGCAACCACGACCATGCGCTCGTCGACTTCTGGCTGCAGCGGCGCGGCGAGCCGCTCGGCCTGGATCAGCGATGCGCGCCGAGCGAGGCGTCGTTCCTGGCGCAGGTGACCGCCGAGCTGCTGGCGCCGGCGGCGGTCGAGATCGCCTACCCGGGCCTCTGGCTCGGCGAGGGCGTCTACGCGATGCACGGCCACCAGCTCGACATGCACATGACCGTGCCGACGATCGAGCGCCTCGCGGTCGCGGCGAGCGGGCGGATCGCGCTCGCAAACGACCGCCGCTGGGACGACGTGCACTCGGTCGAGGACTACGAGGCGGTGATCTCACCCGTCTACGCATGGGCCCATGCCGCCGCCCAGAGCGGACGCCCGTCGGAGGCGGTCGACGGTGGACGCACCGTCAAGGCCTGGAACACGCTGCGCTCCTCACGCGGGCACGCGCTGCGCGCCCGCGTATTCCCGCTCGCCTTTCCGTGGCTGGTCCGCGCGGCCAACGCCGCCGGCCTCGGGCCGCTGCGTGGCGAGCTTTCGACCGCCGAGCTGCGCCGCGCCGGCCTGCGTGCAATGAGCGTCGTCGTCGAGCGTCTGGCGATCGATGCACGTCACGTGATCTTCGGGCACACGCACCGCTGCGGGATGATCGAGGGCGACGAAGCGGCCGAGTGGCTGACGCCGAACGGAACCCGCCTGCACAACGCCGGCTGCTGGATCTTCAGCTCGACCTTCGCGAACGCTCCGGCGAGCCCGTACTGGCCGGGCACCGCGATCATGCTGGCGGACGGGAAGCCGCCGGAGCTGCTGCGGCTGCTGGCCGATCGCAGCGTCGAGCAGCTGCGCGCAGCTCCCTAGCGGCGCAGGCCTCACGTCGAGATCGCTGGGCCCGCGAGCTGCGCAGCAGCCCGCAACGCTCACCGGGAGTTCACCGCGCCCTGACGGCGGCGCCTATACAGTCGCCCGGAAGCGCCTTCTGCAAACAACCGCGCCAGCGCGGAGAGGAAAGTGGTCTTATGGCACTGGGTTTCTACTTCAGGCCCGCCGGGTTCACGCCGGAGATCTACGCGGACACGCTGAGCCAGCTGGATGCAGCCGGTGCGGGTGCGCCCGACGGTCGCACGCTGCACGTGGCACTCGATGTCGGCGGCGCGATCCATGTCTTTGACATCTGGGAGTCCCAGGAGCAGTTCGATGCGTTCGGGGCGACGCTGGTGCCGATCATGAGCGGCGCCGGGGTCGATCCGGGCCAGCCGATGGTCTCCAGCGTGCACAACGTGATCGAGGGCTGAGGCGGAGACGCTCGGGCGGCGGTCGCGCGGAGCGCGACCGCCGCTCCGATGAACGGCCCGGGCGGGCGCACGCTGCGCCGCCCGTGCGCGCGCGCGATGAAGATCGCCGGCGCGGCGGCGAGGAGCAGCTCGGCGAGGACGAAGCGAACCTGCAGGTCCGCCGGCGATGTGGCGACGTTGCCGATGTAGCGGACGGGGAACGCGAACAGCACGATTCCCGGGAGCGCGACGAGCAGGGCGGCGAATCGGTTCCACAGTGCGAGCGCGCAGAGCAGGCAGGGCGCCGCGACGAGCAGGTAGTGGTCCTCCGAGAGTGAGCCGGCGAGCAGCAGCGCGAGCAGGAGCAGCGTGCCCATCGCCGCGATATCGCCGCGGACGGCCGGCCGGCGCGCCCAGCGAAAGGCCAGCGCGGCGGTGGCGGCGAGCACGGCCAGGCGCGCGAGCGAGCCCCAGCTCGCCTCGTCAAGGCGCTGCGCGAGGCCGCGGATCGAGACGTTGTAAACGGCGGCCCCCCGTGTCAGCGTGCCGCCGCTCTCCAGGAAGCGCAGGACCGAGAAGAAGTGCGCGCCGCCGGGCACGAGCAGGATCGCGGCCGCGAGCAGGACGCAGCCGCCCAGCGCCGCACCGAGAATCGCTCGCCACTGGCCGCGAAGCAGCGGCAGCAGGATCAGCGGGATCAGCAGCGGCTTGATCAGCAGCGAGGCGACGAGCAGCGCGCTGCCGGCGCGCCAGTGCCCGGCCTCGTAGAGCAGCAGCACCCCGACGGCGACCGGCGCGAGCAGCAGCGATACGTTGGCGATCCACAGGCTGTCGGTCAGTGCATCGCTCTTCACCATCAGGGCGGCGGCGAGCATCGCCATGAGCCACCACTCGCCGCGGCGCCACGGCGCCATCGAGAGCAGCCCCGACAGCGCGACCGCCACGGTGCACGCCACGATCCAGGCGTCCACCTCACCGCCGGCGCTGCCGATGCTCAGCGGCAGCAGCACGACGGCGGCCGTCGGCGGGTAGACGAAGCGCGGATTGGAGTAGATCGACGCCCCGTGCACCAGCGCGAGCGCGGCGTCGCGCAGCGGGCCGAAGTCGAGCCCCCTGCCGGGGGTGGCGATCGCGTCATGCGCCTGCTGGACGGCGATCACGACGACCAGTGCGAGGCATGCGCCCGCAAGCGCTCTGCGCACCACGATCATCGCGGGAGACTAGTGCGCCCGCGCCGGCGCCCACCCGCCGGGAGCGGCGGCCGTCGCAGCGGCGGACCGCTCGCGTCTATCCTGGCGCTGATGATCATCCGCGGTGGCGACCCCGAGCGCGACGCGCAGGCCTGTGCGGCGATCTACGCGCCGTATGTATCGGACTCGGTCGCGTCCTTCGAGGCGCAGCCGCCGAGCGCCGCGGAGATGGAGCGCCGGATGCGCGGGGCGCACGTGTGGCTCGTGGCCGAGCACGACGGTGCCGTGATTGGCTATGCCTACGGCTCCCCGCACCACGAGCGCGCCGCCTACCGCTGGGCCGCGAACGTCGCGGTCTACATCGACGCCGCCCGCCACCGCTCCGGCATCGGGCGGGCCCTCTACGCGGAGCTGTTCGAGCGCCTGCGCGAGATGGGGCTGTGGACGCTCTGCGCCGGGGTCACGCAGCCCAACGACGCGAGCAACGGCCTGCACCGCGCGATGGGGTTCGTGGCGGTCGGGACCTACCGGCGGATCGGCTGGAAGGCCGGAGCCTGGCACGACGTCGAGTGGTCGCAGCTGGACCTTCGGGCCGGCGAGGGCGGACCGCCCGGCGAGCTCAGCCCGCCGCCAGACCGGGCGTGAAGCAGACGCCGTCGCAGCGCACGCCGGCGCCGAGTGAGAGCTCGAGCTCGCCGGCGCTGTGGCGCTCGTGGGCGATCAGCAGGTGGGCGCCGGGGTGCTCGATCGCGAGCTCGCGCCCGTTCACGGCGATCCGGGCGCCGGCCGCGGCGACGTCGAGCACCGCCCAGACCTCACCCGCCTCGTAGGGGCCGGCGAACGGCTCGTGCAGGCGATCCTCCGAGGGCACGACAAGCGTCGCGCCCGGGTCATCCTCGGGGCGCAGCGGTGCGAGCGGCTCGCACTCCGTGCCCAGCAGCTCGCAGATCGCACGCTCGCAGTCGGCGTAGGCGCCCTCGCCGTAGTGGTAGTCGGCGAGCATCCCCTCCGCGTTCCACAGGTAGCGCCCGGGCCAGCCGGCGTTCTCATAGTCGCGCCAGAGCGCGAAGTTGGTGTCCAGCAGCACCGGGTGCGAGATCCCCAGCCGCTCCACCGCGGCGCGCGCGGAGCGCTCGTTCGCGCTCGTGCGAAAGCCCGGCGAGTGGACCGAGACGACGCTCAGCCCGAGGGTGCCGTAGCGCTCGTGCCAGGCCTTCAGGTAGGGCAGCGTGTGCAGCGAGTTGGGCCGGGCGAAGTCCCAGAACTCGATCAGCACCGGCCGGCCGTACAGCTCGGCCATGCTCAGCGGCGGCGAGTTGATCCATTCGCCGGCGGCGGGGAACGGCGGCGCCTGGATGCTGTCGATCGGCGGCCGCACGGCGAGGAACGATAGACGGAGGGGGGACCCCCCCCGGAGTCAATAAAACTCAGCCGATGGATCCGACCATCTCGAGCTGGATCAGGCGATTCAGCTCGACCGCGTACTCCATCGGCAGCTCCTTGGTCACCGGCTCGATGAAGCCGTTGACGATCATTGCGGCCGCCTCGTCCTCGGAGAAGCCGCGCGAGCCCATGTAGAAGAGCTGGTCCTCGGAGATCCGCCCGACCGTGGCCTCGTGGGCGACCGTCACATTGGGGTTCTGGATCTGGATGTCGGGCCAGGTGTCCGAACGCGAGATGCCGTCCATCATCAGCCCGTCGCACTGGACCCGCGACTTCGAGCCCTGCGAGTTCTTCGCCATCCGCACCAGGCCGCGGTAGCCCATGATCCCGCCGTCCTTGGAGATCGACTTGGCGAGGATGTTGGAGGTCGTGTTGGGGGCGAGGTGCACGACCTTGGCGCCGGTGTCCTTGTGCACGCCCTTGCCGGCGACGCCGACGTTGAGGTGGTCGGCGCGCGCGCCCTCGCCCTGCAGGAAGGAGCCGGGGTAGAGCATCACGTACTTGGCGCCCATCGAGCCGCCGACCCATTCCACCGTGCCGTGGGCGTCGACGATGGCGCGCTTGGTGTTGAGGTTGTAGACGTCCTTGGACCAGTTCTGGACCGTCGTGTAGCGCGCCTTCGCGCCCTCGTGGACGAAGATCTCGACGACCGCCGAGTGCATCGAGTTGACGCTGTAGGTCTGCGCGGTGCAGCCCTCGATGTAGTTCACCTCGGAGCCCTCGTCGGCGATGATCAGGGTGTGCTCGAAGGTGCCCTCGCCGGCGCCCTCCATGCGGAAGTAGGCCTGCAGCGGCAGGTCGCATTTGACGCCCGGCGGGATGTAGACGAAGGCTCCGCCCGACCAGACCGCGCCGTGCAGGGCGGAGAACTTGTTGTCCTGCGGCGGCACGCACTTGCGCATGAAGTAGCGCTGCACGAGGTCGGGGTAGTCGCGCACAGCGGTGTCCATCGAGCAGAACAGGATGCCGAGCTTCGCGTACTCCTCCTTGAGGCCCTCATAGACGGGCTCCTGGCGCCACACGCCGACGACGCCGGCGAGGTGCTCGCGCTCGGCCTGCGGGACGCCGAGCGCCTCGTAGGTGTCCTTCATCTCCTGCGGGACGTCGTCCCAGGAGTTGAAGCGCCCGGTGGTCGGGGGCGAGTAGAGGACGAGCTCGTCGAAATCGAGCTCGGAGAGGTCGCAGCCCCACTTCGGCATCGGCTTGCGCTCGAAGATCTCGAAGGAGTCAAGGCGCTTGCGCGCCATCCAGTCCGGCTCGTCCTTGATCCGTGAGAGCTCGGCGATCACCTCGCGCGAGACGCCGCGCACCGCGACGAGCTCACCGTCGTCGTTCTCGATGATCGGGCTGGGTGCGGGGATTCGCTTCGCGGTCGTTGCCATAAAGCCGAGTATAGCGGTCGGGATCAGGCCGCCGCGTCGCTCGGCCAGCTGCCGTCGCCCGTCAGCGCGTGGCGCACGACCTTCAGCGAGAGCAGCGCGCACTTGCGGCGCGTCGCCGAGACGGGGATGCCGAGCAGGTCGAGCATCCAGCCGGCGTCGAGCGTCGCGGCCTCATCGACCTCCATCCCGATCAGCTCCTCGGAGGCCATCGAGGCGGCGGCCTGTGAGATCGCGCAGCCGTGCCCCTGGAAGCGCAGGTCGGCGATCCGCCCGTCGGCGATCAGGATCTGCACGCCCAGCTCGTCACCGCAGAGCGGGTTGACCTCGTGCGCGTCGCGGTCGTGCGCCGGCAGCTCGCCGAAGTTGCGCGGGCGCTTGTAGTGCTCGAGGATGAAATCTCGGTAGAGGTCGTCCATCAGCCTGCGAAGACTTCCTGTGCTTGTTCTATCGCGTCGACCAGGGCGTCCACGTCGGCGGGCACGTTGTAGGGGCCGAAGCTCGCGCGGGCTGTCGCGACCACGCCCAGGCGGCGCATCAGCGGCTGCGCGCAGTGGTGGCTCGCGCGGATGCAGACGTTGGTGCGGCTGAGCAGCTCGGCGACGTCGTGCGGATGGATGCCGTCCAGCGCGAAGGAGATCACGCCGCCGCGATGCTCGGCGTCCGGCGGGCCGAACAGGCTGACGCCCGGCGTCTGCTCGAGGCGCTCCAGCGCGTAGGCGGTCAGGGCATGCTCGTGCGCGCGGACGTTCGCCATGCCGAGTACGTCGAGATAGTCGATCGCCGCGCCCAGCCCGATCGCCTGCGCGATCATCGACGTCCCGGCCTCGAACTTCCACGGCAGCGCGTTCCAGGTCGAATACTGCGACTCGACGGTCGCGA
The DNA here is from genome assembly GCA_049522915.1 of Solirubrobacteraceae bacterium. GTDB lineage: Bacteria > Actinomycetota > Thermoleophilia > Solirubrobacterales > Solirubrobacteraceae > Palsa-513. Next base: position 49,274 of record JBEKNK010000003.1, read on the forward strand.
TCATGTCGCCGCCGGAGAGGAACGGCGGCATCTGATCGAGCAGCTCGGCGCGGGCGTGCAGCACGCCGACGCCGGTCGGCCCGAGCGCCTTGTGCCCGGTCCAGGCGTAGAAGTCGGCGTCGATCGCCGCGACGTCCACCGGCATCTGCGGCACCGCCTGCGCGCCGTCGATCAGCACGAGGGCGCCCGCGGCGCGGGCGCGGCGGACGATCTCGGCGACCGGGTTGATCGTGCCAAGCACGTTGGAGACGTGGGTCAGCGCGACCAGCGCGACGTCCCCGCGCGCCAGTTCGGCCTCGAGCTGCTCGAGCGACAGCGTGCCGTCCGGGGCGACCTCCAGGTAGCGCAGCTGCGCGCCGGTCGCGGCGGTCGCCAGCTGCCACGGCACGATGTTGGAGTGGTGCTCCATCTCGCTGATCAGGACCGCGTCGGACGCCCGCAGGTTGGTCCGCGCCCAGGAGTAGGCGACCAGGTTGATCGCCGCCGTGACGTTGGCGGTGAAGATCGTGCTCTGCGCCGGCCAGTTCAGGAACGCCGCGATCCGCTCGCGCGCGCCCTCAAACAGCGCGTCGGCCTCCTGCGCGAGCCGGTAGACGCCGCGGTGGATGTTCGCGTTGTGGTTGCGGTAGTAGTCATCGAGCGCGTCGAGCACCGCCTGCGGCTTCTGTGAGGTCGAGGAGGAGTCGAGGTACACGAGGCGGCCACCCTCCAGCTCGCGGCGGAGGATCGGGAAGTCCGCGCGCACGTCCAAGGCCGCCTGCATCGGGGCGGTCGCCATCACCGCGTCAGCGCGTAGCGTTCGATGTCCTGCGATGCGGCGGCGAGCTTGGCGCCGATGCGCTCGCGGATCTGGTGCTCCAGCGGCGGGTCGTCGAGCTGGACGATCAGCGGCTCGAAGAAGCCCTCGACGATCACGCGCACGGCCTGCGGCCGCGTCAGCCCGCGGGTCTGCATGTAGAAGATCAGCATCTCGTCGAGCTCGCCGACCGTGCCGCCGTGGGAGGCCGAGACGTCGTCGGCGCTGACGAGCACCGAGGGGATCGCGTCGAGCTTGGCTGCGTCAGAGAGCATCATCGAGTGGAACTGCAGGTAGGTGTGTGTCTGCTGGGCGCCGGGGTTGATCTGGATCAGCCCCTCGAAGCTCGCGCGGCTGGAGCCGGTTGCGGCGCCGCGCCAGTGCACGTCGCCCTCGGAGGGGCCGGTCTCGTGCAGGTCGACGGCGAACACGTCGAGGTGCTCGTCGGCCTGGCTGAAGAGGACACCGCGGAACGCCATGTCGCCACCCTGGCCGGCGACCACGAGCTCGTAGTGATGGCGGATCAGGTGTCCGCCGAGCAGCGCCGGGAGCCAGTGGCAGTAGGCGTCACGCCCGACCTCAACGATCGAGGTCGAGCAGTCGCTGACGGCGCCCTCGCCCCAGTCGGTGAGCTGCGCGAGGCGGCAGCGCGCGCCGTCCTCCAGGTAGAGCTCGAACTGGCCGGCGTGCAGGGAGTCGCCGGCGATCTCGCCGCTCGCGACGTCGTACTCGCGCAGGCGCAGATCGCTGCCGCGGTCGCCGATCGCGAGCGTGTGCGCGTACTGGGCGCTGCCCGCCTGCGCGATCTCATAGACGATCTGGAAGGGCTTCTCGACCCGGAGTCCGGGCGGGACGTAGAGGAAGGCGCCGCCGGTCCAGAACGCGGCGCTCGCGGCCTCCAGCTTGTGGCGGTCAAGCGGCAGGCGCCGCAGGTAGTAGCGTTCGAACAGTTCCGTGTGCTCGGCCGCGGCCTGCTCCAGCGAGCAGAGGATCACGCCGCGCGTCTCCAGCTCGGCCTCGAGCTCCACATGCACGACGGAGGCGTCGCGCACCACGAGCACGCCGGCGCTCGAGGCGCCGGCGAGGATCTCCGGCAGCGTCGGATCTGCAGCGTGGGGAATCGGCGCAAGCGCGTCGAGGTCGAGCTCCTGGAAGGAGGTCTGCCAGAAGCCCGAACGCCGCCAGCGGGGCAGCTCGAGGGCGTCGTAGGCGGCGCGCGCGCGCTCGCGCAGGACCGCCAGGGCGGCTCCGCCGCCGCCCGCCCCGGCTCCGGCGAGCGCGTGGTTCAGCGTCGCCTCGGGTGGCGACCCGGGCTTGCGCGCGGGGAGCGCGGCGCTGCGCGTCGGCTCCGCTGGGGACCCGGGCGCGCGCGCGGGGAGCGGCCGCGCCTGCCCGCTCGCGTCAGACACGGGCCGCGACCTCCTCGCGGATCCGGTCGTAGCCTTCCTGCTCGAGCCGCTCGACCAGCTCGTTGCCGCCGTTCATGACGATCCGCCCGTCCATCATGATGTGGACGAACTGCGGCCTGACGTAGTCGAGGATGCGCTGGTAATGGGTGATGATCAGGGCGCCGAGCCCCTGTTCGTCGTGGAGCTTCGCGACGCCCTCGGCGACGGTCCGCAGCGCGTCGATGTCGAGGCCCGAGTCGGTCTCGTCCAGCACGGCGATCTGCGGGCGCAGCATCGCCATCTGCAGCACCTCGGCGCGCTTCTTCTCGCCGCCGGAGAATCCGTCGTTGAGATGGCGCGAGGTGAAGCCCTGGTCGACGTCGAGCAGATCGACCGCGTGGCGCAGCTGCTGACCGAACTCCTTGACCTTGATCGGCTCCTCGCGCTGGGCGTTGATCGCCAGGCGCAGGAAGTTGGCGACCGAGACTCCGGGGATCGCGACCGGGTACTGGAAGGCGAGAAACAGGCCGAGCTTGGCCCGCTCGTGGGGCGCCAGCTCGGTGATGTTCTCCCCGTCGACGAGGATCTCGCCGGCGGTGACCTCGTAGCCGGGGTGGCCCATGATCGTGTTCGCCAGCGTCGACTTGCCGGAGCCGTTCGGGCCCATCAGGGCGTGCAGCTCGCCCCTGCGCACGGCCAGGTCGACGCCGCGGAGGATCTCGCGGTCCTCGGTGCGCACGTGCAGGTTTCGGATCTCGAGTGAGGTTGCCACTATGCGGCTACCGCCTTCTTCGGAGTGGTGGGGATCAGGTCGGTGGGGGTGATCGCGACCAGGTCGGTCGGAGCGATCGGGATCAGATCGTCCAGCGTCGTCGCCTCGAGCGTCGCCACGATCGCGGCGCGGACACGCGTCCAGAGGATCTTCGAGGTGCACACGCGCTGGGGGTCGCCTTCGAGCACGCAGTGGATCAGCGAGCCGTCAGGCGAGGCCGAGAAGCATTCGATCGGGGCGATCCCGCCCTCGAGCGCCTCGACGACCTCGGCCATCGTGATCATGGCCGGCTCGCGGGCGAGCAGGTAGCCGCCGTGGGCTCCGCGGCGGCTCTCGATCAGGCCTGCGCGCCGCAGCCGCGCGACAAGATGCTCCAGGTAGGCGAGCGGCAGACCCTCGTGGTCGGCGATCTCGGTCAGCGCGACGGGCGCGGCTCCGCCCCGCCGGGCAAGCTCGACCATCACGCGTACGCCATATTCGGCCTTGGTGGAGAAGATCATCGCTGAAAACCTACCTGAGAGCTAGGGTATCAGGCGTCCCGCACGCGGCGGTCGGTGCCGCGCGGCGTCCCGCGCGCGGCGGTCCGCGCCGCGCCTAGAGATCGATGCGCTTGGGCAACACCTTCGGCAGCGCCTCGGCCTGCAGCGTGCGGATGTCGGCGGCGATCGCGTCGGGGTCCATCGTGCTGAGGTCCTGGTAGCCGACGCGGGCGCGCCCGGTCTTGTCGAACAGCACGAGATCGACGGTGTGGTCGGACTTCGAGGAGTTGATCTTCAGCTGCGGCTGGATGCCGAACTTCTTCCAGATCGGCTCGAGCACCTTGCGCGGGGCAACCAGGTAATCCAGCTGCGTGTACACCTGCTCCTTGATCAGGAAGGCCTGGACGTTGGACGGCGTGTCCTGCTTGGGGTCGACGCTGATCGCCAGCGCCGCGATCGGGTGGGGCAACTCGTCGATCGCCTGCGAGAGCTGCTGAACGACGATCGGGCATGTGCTCGCGCAGGTCGAGTAGACGAACACGGCGGCGACGACCTGGCCGGTGTAGTCACTCAGGCGGATGATCTGGTGATGCTGGTCGGGCAACGCGAAGTTGACGGCCGGGAAGCTCGGCGGCAGCAGCGCTCCGTAGAAGCCGTCCTGCTTGACCGGCGCGCTGCCGGCGGTGTCGGCGCTGCCACTGCGCGCGGCGATCGTCACGATCGCGACCATCGCCGCCGCGCACAGGACGGCGACGGTCAGCGCGAGTCGAAGGCGGGGTGCCACTTCCGCAAAGATTACGTGGACGGGCGTCTCGGTTGGCGCTATACTTTGTAAAGTCACGAATCCAGACAAGAGTTTAGGAGTTTGAGATGAGCCCGTCGGGCGCCGAATTCATCCGCCAGGTAAAGGCGCAGGTCGCCGAGATCGATCCGAGTGCCGTGCACGAGCTGGTCGGCAACGGCGTGGCGATCGTCGATGTGCGCGAGACCGAGGAGTTCGCCACCGGACACCTCCCCGGCGCGAGGCACCTGCCGCGCGGCTACCTCGAGTCGCGGATCGAGGGCGTCGTCCCCGATCGCGACCAGCGCGTGATCCTCTACTGCGCCTCGGGCACCCGCAGTGCGCTGGCGGCGCACACGCTGACCCACGACCTCGGCTATCGGCGTGTCGAGTCGATGACCGGCGGGATCACGCTGTGGAAGGACCGCGGCTACCTCGTCGATGTGCCCCAGACGCTCAGCGCCGAGCAGCGCGAGCGCTACTCGCGCCACATCCTGATCCCCGAGATCGGCGAGAGCGGGCAACGCAAGCTGCTGGAGGCGCGCGTGCTGCTGCTCGGGGCGGGCGGCCTGGGCTCGCCGACCGCCCTCTACCTGGCGGCCGCCGGCGTCGGCACGCTCGGCATCGTCGACAACGACGTCGTCGATCTCTCCAACCTGCAGCGCCAGGTGATCCACAGCACCGATCGGATCGGCATGCCGAAGGTCGACTCGGCCGAGCAGTCGATCAAGGCGCTCAACCCCGACGTCGAGGTCGTCAAGTACCAGACCCGCCTCGACGCCTCGAACATCATGGAGATCATCGCCGGCTGGGACATCATCGTCGACGGCGTCGACAACTTCCCCACGCGCTACCTGCTCAACGACGCCTCCGTCCGGCTGCAGATCCCGGTCGTGTCGGCGTCGATCCTCGGCTTCGACGGCCAGCTGTCGATCTTCAAGCCATACGACGGGCCCTGCTACCGCTGCCTTTTCCCCGTGCCCCCGCCGGCCGAACTGGCGCCGTCATGCGGCGCCAACGGCGTGCTGGGCGTGCTGCCCGGGACGATGGGGCTGCTGCAGGCGACCGAGGTCGTCAAGCTGATCGTCGGCGCCGGTGAGCCGGCGATCGGCCGGCTGCTGCTCTACGACGCGCTCGCCGCCACGCTGACCGAGGTCAAGGTCCGCCGCGACCCCGAGTGTGCCGTCTGCTCGCGGCCGCCGGACTCGATCCGCGACGAGGAGATGGGCGTGTTCCCCGACTACGAGGCGTTCTGCGCCGCGGCCGGGTAGGGTGCTCGCGGCCATGGCGACGATCAAGATTCCACCGGTGCTGCGGGCGTCGGTCGGCGGCGAGCGCGAGGTCAGCGCGGCCGGTGACAGCGTCGGCGAGGTCCTGCGGGCCCTGGTCGAGGACCATCCGGCGACCGCGACCCAGCTCTTCGGCGACGACGGCGAGCTCAATCGCTATGTCAACGTCTATCTCAACGATGAGGACGTGAGGGTGCTCGACGGTCTCGCCACCACCGTCGGGGAGGGTGACGTGCTAGTCATCCTGCCGGCGATGGCCGGCGGGCGTTGATTGCGCCTTCGGCCCATCGCTATCCTCGATTGAGAAGATGAGCCTTCCCGAACTCAAGAACCGTCCCTGCGGCGGCCGCTACGGCGACATCGTCCAGTCGATCGGCAACACGCCGCTGGTCGAGCTCAAGCGGCTCTCGCCAAAGCCGGGCGTGCGCGTCTGGGCGAAGCTCGAGTCACGCAACCCGACGGGCTCGGTCAAGGACCGCGTCGCACGGTCGATGATCGAGGACGCCGAGGAGCGGGGTGCGATCGCGCCCGGGCAGACGATTCTCGAGCCGACCTCGGGTAACACGGGCATCTCGCTGGCGATGATCTGCGCCTACAAGGGCTACCGCCTGAAGGTCGTGATGCCCGACAACGTCACGCCGGAGCGTACGCAGCTGCTGAAGATGTACGGCGCGGAGATCGTCTACTCCGACGGGACGCGCGGCTCCAACGGGGCCGTCGAGCTCGCGCTCGAGCTGGCGGCCGCTGACTCGCGCTACTACATGCCCTACCAGTACGGCAACGAGGCCAACCCGCTCGCTCACTACAACGGCACGGCCGTCGAGATCCTCGACGAGCTCGACGACGTCGCGGCGTTCGTCGCCGGCCTCGGCACGGGCGGCACGCTGATGGGCAATGGCCGCCGCTTGAAGGAGGCGCTGGGGGACACGGTCAAGATCGTCGCCGCCGAGCCGATGCAGGGCGAGCCGGTGCAGGGCCTGCGCTCGCTCGACGACGGCTTCATCCCGCCGATCATCGACCTCTCCCTGCTCGATCGGAAGATCTTCGTCACCAACAGCGACGCGATCACCTGGACGCGCAAGCTGCTCGACGAGGAGGGCATCTTCGCCGGCGTCTCCTCCGGAGCGATCGCGCGCGTTGCGGTCCGGATCGCCGGTGAGCTCGACGAGGGCAACGTCGTCTTCATCGTCGCCGACGACGGCTGGAAGTACCTCTCGAGCGGGCTCTACACGCTGCCGCAGGACCAGATCCAGAACCTCGAGAGCACGCTCTGGTGGTAATGATTCGGCCGTCGCCGAATCATTTGCTTCAGACCCGCTCGGTCGGCCTCCGCTCGCGATGAGGATCAGCCGCCCGCTTTACGAGGAGATGGTCGCGCACGCGATGGCGGAGCGCCCGGCGGAGTGCTGCGGGATCGTTGCATCTGTGGACGGCGAGGCGGTGCGGGTGTTTCCGGCGCGCAATGCCGCCGCCAGCCCGCTGCGCTACGAGATGAATGCAGCCGATCAGATCGCCATTCAGCAGGAGATCGACGCGCAGCGCTGGGACTACGGGGCGATCTATCACTCGCACACGCGCACGGTGCCCTATCCCTCCCAGACGGACATCAACATGGCCTACCGCCCCGGCGTGGGGGCGCTGTGGCCGGGATCGATCTACATCATCGTCGGCTTGGCCGGCATCGAGCCCGAGGTGCGGGCGTGGCGGATCGAGTCGGACACCCCCGCAGAGGTCGTCCTGAGCGTGCTGTGATGGCTGCTGTGCTCGTCTGCCCGAGCTGCGCGGCGGAGCACGGTGAGAGCGAGCGGTTCTGCGCGCGCTGCGGCATGCCGCTCGTGCATCCCGGCGGCCGCGAGGCACGGCTCAGCGAGCGCCAGGAGCGCGCGCGCAAGATCAAGCCGCAGTACGCCCAGGGGGGGCTGGTGCGCGTCGCCTGGACGCGCAACCAGGCTGAGGCCGAGCTGCTCGAGGGCATGCTCCTGGCCGAGGGCATCCCCAGCCTGATGCGTCGCCCGGCGGGTTTCGATGTGCCCGACTTCATGGCGGCCGGCCCGCGCGAGCTGCTCGTCGCGAGCTCAGGCCTGGAGGCCGCGCGCGACGTCCTGCTGGCCAACGAGATCGAAGCTCGCGCGCCAGGCGGCGCCGGCCCACCGCGCGCAACGCGCGTGCTTGCCGCGCTGCTGCTCGGCGTCGCGCTGCTGGCGGTGGTGCTGTTCATGGCGACGCACGTCTGGGATTGAGGCGCCGGCGCGGCCGGGCGGTGCGCGGCCGTGGTCCCCGAGGCGCGCGAGATGTGCGCGCTACGCGTCCGTGTGGATCGACCCCCGGCGGCTAGGGGGCGGCGAGGCGCGCGAGATGTGCGCGCCCCTGCTCGCGCGGATCGACCCCCGGCGGCTAGCTACGGGGAGGCGAGGCGCGCGAGATGTGCGCGCCAGACCCCCTGGCTGTGCGTCAGCGAACGGCCGGCGAAGGCCTGCTCCAGGGCTCTGGCCGGCGAGCCTCTCGGGTGCGTGAAGGCGAGATTGATCGCCGCGTTCGCGCCGCGCTCGCGTTCGAGCAGGTCAAAGACGGTGCCGCCGAGCAGTGCGGCGTCGCGCAGGAGCGGCGGAAAGCGCGGCGCCGGATCGTCGCGCAGGCGGCGTGCGATCGCCGGGCGGGCGAACACGTTCTGACCCGAGAAGTGCGCCGCGGCGCCCCAGATCAGCCACGCCCAGCGCGCGTGACGGGGTCTCAGAGGCGGCGGCAGGCTGCGGTTGTTGGCGGCGATCACGAGCTGGGTGTAGAGCGCCGCCGGGGTCATCATCATCATGTCGCGCGAGTCGGGCACTGCCGAGGCGCGGCGCTCCAGCGCGGCCGGCGCCAGAAGATGCAGCGTGCGGGTCGCGCACCAGCCCGCGATGTAGCGGCGCGCGGGCGGCCGACTCGCGAGCCACGCCAGCGGCAGCGCCGGCGCCGCCAGGCACAGGGCGAAGGGCGTCGCGTGCATCACGACGCTGACCTCCTCGGGTATCTGGGGGAAGGTCCGCGCGAGCGACTCGCGGGTCGCCTCGAGCAACTCGAGCACAGCGGCCGTGCCGAGCTCGTCGGAGTCCTCGTGCCGCGCTTCGAAGTGCGGCGAGTTCGACTCGGTCCAGGGCACGTCCTACTCCGCGCGGGCCTTGGCCCGCCGGCCGGGTTGGGCCGTCGGCCGCGGTCTAGGCGAAGACAGCCTGGCGCGAGCCGAGAGCGATCGACTCGATCTCCTCGGCGGCACGCTCGAACTCCTCATCGGCGAGCACCGGGGTGCCCTCGAAGGGGAGGTCGCGCGAAAGCTCGAGCCACGAGCGGCAGCCGGCGTACTCGTCCTTGACCTTGACCGTGACGGGCCGCGGGATGCGGTAGGTGCGCAGCAGCAGCACGTGCAGCGGGTGGCGGCGCTTCCATTCCAGTCGCTTCTCCGCGTAGTCGGAGGTCCAGACGTAGAAGGGGGAGAGCGCGTCGACGATGCGCGGATCGGTGACCGTGTACTGCGCGGCGACCTCGGCCCAGGCGCGGATCCGCACGCGGTCAGGCGGCAGCAGCGCGAGCCCGTTGCGCGCGTGCGCGAGCACCGGCTCGCCGTCCGCCCATACGCCCTCCTCGAGTGCGCGACGCAGCTCCGGGCGGTGGGACTCGCGCACCAGGTCGGTGCGCTGGTGGTCGAAGGTCGGGTAGAGGAAGAAGCGCTCGTGCTCGACCTCGAAGTGCTTGTTGGGCTCGCGGATCCCGCCCTTGCGCAGGGTCACGAGCTGCTCACCCTCGGCGAGCGCTCGTACGGTCACGGCCCATTCTTTGAATGCAATCGGCATCGGGGAACCCTCGGTCAGGAACACATCCGTCGCTGCCCAGGTCGCTTCACAGCGGAGCAGGCGACGCGTTAAGGATACGCAAGAGTCGCCAAATCTCCAAATTTCCCTGCAATTTCCGGTACTTACCACGCCTTCGGGTGGCTGCTGACGGCCGGCGAGGGGCTCGCCGCCATGCCTGCCAGGCCGTCGCGCGCTGCTAGAGCAGGCGCACGCCGGTGCGCTCCTCGACCGCCGCGAGCAGCGCTGCGAAGTCCTCGTCGCCGTACCCCGCGAGCGCCGCGGCGCGCATGTCGTCCAGCGCGCGCTGAGCGCTCTCGAACGGCACGCTCGTGGCTTCCAGGCACAGCTCGACGTCCTTGATCATGTGGGCGAGGCGGAAGAGCGGCGTGAAGTCGTGCGTGCGCATCGGCTGCTGCTTGAGCGAGAGCATCCGCGAGCCGGCGGCGCCGCCCTCCATCACCGCGACCAGCGCGTCGAGGTCCACGCCTGCGGCCTTGCCGGCGATCAGCCCCTCGGCGACGGTCGCCGTGTTCGCCGCTGCGACCGAGTTGTTGATCACCTTGATCGCCTGGCCGGCGCCGAGCGGCCCGACGTGCAGGACCGTCGTGCCCATCGCGTCGAGCGCCGGACGGGCCCGCTCGACGTCGCCGGCGTGACCCCCGACCATGATCAGCAATGTGCCGTCGCGCGCGCCGGGCAGCGAGCCGGTGACGGGGGCGTCAAGCAGCGCCAGCCCGCGGTCGTGAAGCTCCGCCCCGATTTCGAGCGCGGCAGCCTGGCCGATCGTCGAGCAGTCGACGCACAGCAGGCCGCGCGCAGCGCCCTCCGCGACGCCGTTGCGCCCGAGCAGAAGCTCGCGAACCTGCGGCCCGTCGACGACCATCGTGAAGACGAGGTCGACGGCGGCAGCGAGCTCCGCCGGCGAGGACGCGACGGCTCCGCCGTGCTCGGCGGCCCAGTCGTTCGCCGTCTGCGCGGTGCGGTTGTAGACCGTCACCTCGAAGCCGGCGCGGCGCAGGTTCGCCGCCATGCGCGAGCCCATGATCCCGAGCCCGATGAAACCGATGCGGGTGGCCGGCACGCGGCGCACCTTAGCGCCTGCTTGCGCCACTACGCGGCGAGCGCGGGTACTTCGCAGTCCTCGGTCTCGGCCAGGTGCTGATGCGAGGGGCAGTAGCCGTTGGCGGGCAGCGGCGCTCGCTGGCAGGCGGTCCCCTTGCGCGTCACCGCGCGGCATTGCAGCGGGTTGCCCTGCGGGTCCACGCCGTTGCGCGGCATCGTCGCGACGAACTCATCCGCCAGCGCCATGTAGCGCTCGACGACCGTGTAGACCTGCTCCTGCCTGCAGACCGGGAAATAGCTGCGGATGTCGCTGAACAGCGTGCGGGCCGGCCGGGCGAAGTAGTGGCGGTCGGTGGCGAGGCGCTCGACCGAGGCCTCGCATGCGCGCAACAGCGCCTGGTGGACCTCGAAGGTGTTGCGGGCGCCGCTGCTGCGATCCACCAGCGGCGAGAGCTCCCTGTAGATACCGCGGCTGAACTGGTACATCTCCCGCCCGTTTCTCTCGGTTACAAGAGCCAGACGACAAGCCGGTCTGGTGTCAACGAGCGCCAGTATGTACCCGGCGTGTGAAGCCCAATGAGCGGTGATGTTATGCGCACCTTAAGCCCGCGAGCGCGAGCTGCCGGGCCCGTCCGGGCGACGCGCGGCGACGGCCGGTGTGCGCGCCGGGCGGGGGCCGCCCGGGACCCGGATGTTCCGCGCGCGGCGCGGGTGGGGGTGCGCGCCGGGCGCTCAGTCCCAGCGTTCGAAGCCGATCGCGCCGTCGGCTGCGACGAGCGTATGCATGGCGTCGAGATCGGGGTCGGTCTTGGGGTGGTCCTCGCGAAAGTGGGCGCCGCGGCTCTCCTCGCGCGCGAGGGCGCAGGCCCCGATCAGGCGGGCCAGCGGGTGGGGGTCGTCCAGCAGCAGTTCGAGGCCGGCCCGGTTGCGCGCCAGCCCGGCGTGCTGCCACAGCGCGGTGCGCGTCGCCTGCGTGACGCCGCCCGCGAGCGCAACGGCGGTCGGCCTGGCGGCGGCCGGGACGGACGGCTCATCGAGCGCGGCGCGCGAGGCGCGTGCGCCGAAGACGAAGCACTCGCTCAGCGAGTTGGACGCCAGACGGTTCGCGCCGTGCAGGCCGGTGCAGGCCGACTCGCCGACGGCATAGAGGCCGGGAAGGGTGGAGCGCGCGTGCAGGTCGGTCGTGATCCCGCCCATCATGAAGTGGGCGGCGGGAGCGACGGGAATCAGCTCGGTGGTGACGTCGATGCCGGCTTCGGCGAGCGTATCGACCACGTTGGGAAACAGGGTCGGATCGACCGCACGCATGTCGAGCGAGACCGAGCTGCCCCCGCTACGCCGGAGCAGCGCGTGGATCGCCGCCGAGACCTCGTCGCGCGGAGCCAGCTCATCGACGAAGCGCTCGCCTTCGGCATCCAGCAGGAGCGCGCCCTCCCCACGGATCGCCTCGGTCACGAGGAACCCTTCGCGACCGGCCACGCCGATCACCGCGGTGGGATGGAACTGCAGGAACTCGAGGTCGGCGAGCCGCGCGCCCGCGGCGTGCGCGAGCAGCATCCCGCTGCCCAGCGATCCTGGCGGGTTGGTGGTTCGCGCCCAGAGCGCGGCGGCGCCCCCGGCGCAGATCACGACCGCTCGCGCGCGGACCTCCCGGCCGTCCTCGCATCGCAGGCCGATGCAGCGTCCGCCATCCAGCAGCAGCGTGTCGGCGCGGGCGTGTTCGATCACCTCGATCAGCGGCTCCTGCGCCGCCAGGGCCGAGAGCTGGCGGACGACGCGACGGCCGGTGGCGCTGCCGCCCGAGTGCACGACCCGCCGCAGCGAGTGCCCGCCCTCCAGCCCGAGCGCGAGCGCTCCCCCGCCGTCGGTGTCGAAGTTCACGCCGAGACGCTCGAGGTCGCGCACGCGGTCGGGAGCCTCGCTGCAGAGCACGGCGGCGGCCGACGGTGCAACCAGCCCGCGTCCGGCGCGCTCGGTGTCGAGCTGGTGGCGCTGCGGGCTGTCGTCTGGCCCGATCGCGGCCGCGAGGCCGCCCTGCGCCCAGTAGCTCGCGGTCTGGGCGAGCGTCGTCGCCGAGATCAGCGCGGCGGCGGCGCCGGCCTGCGCGGCGCACAGAGCGACGTACAGTCCAGCCGCTCCGGCGCCGACGACGGCAAGCTCGGCCTCGATCGCCACGGCGTCCGACATTCGCGGGGTACCGTACAGCGATGGCGTCCTGCGTCTTCTTCAGCCATCCGGCCTCGGCGGGCCACGACACGGGCTCGCACCCTGAGCGTCGTGAGCGGATCGTCGCGATCGAGCGCCACCTCGAGCAGACGGGCTGGTCGGGGTTCGAGCGCCGTGACGCGCCGCGCGTGGAGCGCGACGTGCTCGAGAGCTGCCACGACGCCGGCTACGTGGCGGCGCTGGAGCGGCTGTGCGCGGTCGGCGGCGGCCAGATCGACGAGGATACGGTCGTCAGCTCGGGATCCTTCGAGGCCGCGATGCGGGCGGCCGGCGGCGCCGTCGCGGTCGTCGATGTGCTGCTCTCGGGCGAGGCCGTGGCCGCGTTCTCGGCCGGCCGCCCGCCCGGGCATCACGCGCTGCGCGCTCGCGCCGGCGGGTTCTGCCTGTTCAACAACATCGCCGTGGCGACGCTCCACGCGCTGAGCGACGGCGGGCTCGAGCGGGTCCTGATCTTCGACTGGGACGTCCACCACGGCAACGGCACCAACGATCTGTTCCACTCCTCCCCGGCGGTCCTGTACGTCTCGATCCACGAGGCGCCGCTGTATCCCGGCAGCGGTCCGGCGAGTGACCGTGGCAGCGGCGCCGGCGAGGGCTTCACGCTCAACCTGCCGGTTCCGGCGTTCTCCGGCGACGACGTTTTCTGCGAGCTCGTGCATGAACGTGTGATTCCGCTGGCTCGCGACTACCGCCCGCAGCTGATCATGATCTCCGCCGGCTACGACGCCCACGCCGAGGATCCGCTCGCCGACTGCCTCGTGAGCGAGGCCGGCTTCGCGACGATGACCACCGCGATGCGGCGGCTGGGGGAGGAGCTGGAGGCGCCGGTGGGTGTCGTGCTCGAGGGCGGCTACGAGCTCGGGGCGCTGGCGCGCTCGGTCGCCGCGACGTTGCAGGCGCTCAGCGCCGGTCAGCCCTAGCGGGCGCCGCGCGCCCGGGCGCCGCGGGTGCGCGGGCGCCTCACGACGAGAGCAGTGTCGCCACGGCGTAGCCGATGCCGGCCAGCGCGAGCAGGCCGACGAGCGCCGCGGTGGTGCCGGCGGCGCGCCAGTGCGGCGCCGTGGCGAGCGCTGTGAGCCGGCCGCTGCCGCAGGCAAGGCACCACCGCTGGCGTTCGGCCAGCTCGCTGCCGCAGACCTCGCACGCCGCTCCCGGCGCCTGCGTCACTCCAGTTCGCCGGCGGGGAGCGGCTCGCCTGTGGGGACCGGCTCGCCTGTGGGGAGCGGCGCCTCCGCTGCAGGCGCCGCCGCGTCCGGTGTGAGCGGCGTGTCCGCTGCCGTGTCCGGTATGCGCGTTGCGTCAGGTCCGGCCGCTGCCACGTCCGCTGCTGGTGCCTGGCCCGGGCGCGCGTCCCCGTCCTCCCGGGCGTCCGCACCCGCGCCGGCGCCATGCCCGGAGGTCGGCCGTCCGCAGCTCGGGCAGAAGTTCGCGGCGCTGTCGTGGATCGTCGAGCACTCCGGGCAGCTCGCGATGCCCGGCTCGCGCAGCACGGCCAGCTCCTCGCGCAGGTCAAGCGCGCGCTGGAGCGTCGCGAGCTCGTCGTCGAGCGCGTCGAGGGCCGCGAGCTTCTCGCCGAACAGCTCGTCGCGGGGCTCACCCAGACGATGGGTTTCGAACGCAAAGCCCCCGAGATCGTGCAGCGCCAGCTCGCGCCGGCGGCGCAGGAAGCGCACTCGCCGGCGGAGCAGCGCCCGCTGCAGGAAGCCCGTCGCTGCGACCGCGCCCTGAGCCGTCCCCTCGACAGCCTCGGCTCGCGCCGATCCGATCTCCGCCACGACGCCGATGCTAGTGGACCTTCGCGAAACGGTCCACTACGTGGTCTGCGACCGGGTCGCGAGCAGCGAACGCCAGGCGGTCGCCACGCGCTCGGCCATCCGCTCGCTGGAGAACTCAGTCGCCCGCTCGCGGCCTTGGACGCGCGGGTCGGGATCGGCGAGCGCCGGGGCCAGCGCCGCCGCCCAGACGGCGCGGTCATAGGGAGCGCACAGGGTGCCGGCGATGCCGGCCAGCGCCTGCGCGTGCACACCGACCGGCGTCGCTAGTACGGGCACGTCGCAGGCGAGCGCTTCCAGCACGGCGAGGCCGAAGCCCTCGGCCTCCGACGGAACAAGCACCGCGTTGGCCGCGTTGATCGCGAGCGTCACGTGGTCGGGGGCGGTCGATCCGAGCGTCATCAGGCGAACACCCCCGGCCAGTTCGTGCGCGCGGTCAAAGCGCTTGGACTCGCGCTTCGGATCGAACGGGAAGAGCAGGCAGGGCGTGTCGGGCTCCAGGCCGAGCGCCAGTCGCGCAGCCTCCCGCGGGATCGGGCGAAAGCGGTCGAGCGCGACGCCGCAGGGCAGCACCGCCGGTGCCGGCGTCAGCGGGCCGAGCTCCCGCGCCAGCGACTCGGAGACCGTCGCCACGAGATCCATGTGCGCGAGCGCGGCGATCGTCAGGCGACGTGAGCGCCGGTGGCGGACGTCGGTTCCGTGCAGCGTGACCGCATGGAGCGGGCCGCGCAACGCGAGCGTCGGCCACGCGGTCAGGCCGAAATGGGCGTGCACGATGTCGAAGCGCGACGCACCGAAACGCCGGCGCAGCACGGCCGCCGCGATCGGGTAGGAGAGCGCGCCCGGCAGGAACTCGAAAAGCTCGACCGCGACGTCGGCGATCGCCGCCAGCGCAGCCACCTGATCGCGAACGAAGACCCCCCGCGCCGGGTTTTCGCGCGAGGCCGCCATGTTTGAAACCACCAGCGCACGCACGGGCGCACGATAGCGGCAGACCATCTGGGATCATGGCTGCGGTGTCCACGCCGCCGCCCGCGCCCAACGAGCGTCCGATCGCCGTGTTCGACTCGGGTGTCGGCGGGCTGACGGTGCTGCAGGAGTTGCTGGTGGAGCTGCCGCACGAGGATTTCGTCTACCTCGGCGATACGGCGCGCTTTCCCTACGGCGAGCGCAGCGCGGAGGAGCTCGAGGCCTTCGCGCTCGAGATCGGCGAACTGCTCCTCGCACGCCGCGCAAAGCTGCTCGTCGTCGCCTGCAACGCCGCCAGCGCCGCCGCGATCGGAGCGCTGCGCGAGCGCATGCTCTCGACCACGCTCGGCGTCCACGTCACCGCGGTGATCGAGCCCGAGTCCCTTCAGGCCGCGCAGGCCAGCACCAACCGCCGCATCGGCCTGCTGGCGACCACCGCCACCGTTCGCAGCGGCGCCTACGCGCGGGCGCTCGCGCTTGCGGCGCCGGACGCCGAGCTGATCGCCGTCGCCTGCCCGGACCTCGCGCCGATCATCCAGCAGGGCTTTCCGTTCGACCAGCGCGTGGTCGAAACGGTCCGCGCCTACTGCGCGCCGCTGCGCGAGGCCGGCGTGGACACGGTGATCCTCGGCTGCACCCACTATCCGCTGATCGCGCCGATGCTCCAGCGCATGCTCGGACCCGGCGTCGCTCTGATCACCTCCGGTCGCGCGCTCGCGCTGTCGGTCGCGCGCGCGCTGCAGCAATCCGGGCTGGGCGCGGCGCGGACGCAGGAGGGTGAATACAGCTTCCTCTGCACCGGCGATGTCGAGACGTTTCGCACGCTCGGCTCGCGCTTCCTGCAGATGCCGATCGATCACGTCGAGCACGTCCAGCTGCCGCTTGCCGAGGCGGCGTGACGCGCTCCTACGACCGCGCGGCCCACCAGCTGCGGCCCACCTCGTGTGTCGTCGACTTCGTGCCGCCGGCGAGCGGCTCCGCGCTGATCTCCGTCGGGCGCACACAGGTCATCTGCACCGCCAGCGTCGAGTCCGGCGTACCGCGCTGGATGTCGGGCCGGGGCCGCGGCTGGGTCACCGCCGAGTACGGCATGCTCCCCGCCTCCACCGGCTC
>JBEKNK010000004.1:0-65372 GCA_049522915.1 Solirubrobacteraceae bacterium
GCCGCGACGATCTCGTTCCCGCTGCCGACGAAGTTGAAGTCGTCGATCGTCGCGAGGCCGCTCGCGAACACGCTGATCGGACCGGCGCCACCGCCGGACTCGATCGGGATGCGCAGGATCGTGCCCGCGTCGGTGTTGCTCACCCAGATCGCGTGATCGTGCAGCTTGAGGCCGTTCGCGCCGAGGAACATGGTGGGTGCCAGCGCCGATCCGGACGCCCACATCTCGGGGGCCCCGCCGGCCTGCGGAGCGCGCCAGACCACGCCGAGCGCCGAGTCGGAGACGTAGAGCTCGTGCGTCGAGGTGTCGAGCGCCAGTCCGTTCGCGAGGCTCGTGGCCGGAAGCGCCACGATCAGCTGCGCGGTTCCGCCCGGGACGATCCTGTAGATGCCGGTCTGCCCGCTCGTGCCGGTCGAGTAAAGCGTGTAGATCGTGCCGTTCGGGGCTCTCACCATGCCCGCCGTGAAGGCGCTCTTCACCAGCGGCGTGTTCACCCCGCCGTCGGCGGGCGCGGGGAGCGTCGCGAGGATCTTGACCCGTCCGCCCGGGCCGACCCGTGCCACCTCTCCGGCGCCGTTCAGCGCGACGTCGAGGGCGCCGCCCGGCGCCGGCGCCATGTTCTCAGGCAGCTGGCCCTTGTCGATGTTGAACAGCACCAGCATCCGGCTCGACGCAACCGACGGCGCGGCCGCCAGCGTCGAGACGGGCAGGGCCGCAAGCGCCGCGAGCAGGGCGACGGCGCCCAGAAATGCGCGCGCGGGCGCGCGAGATGCACTCATGGATGGCTCTCCTCTCCCTCGCCGGGCGGCGCCAGAACCACCAGACGAATCCGCATTTACGAATGGAAAACTAGATAACCGAATCCTACCCGCGCCGCACACGCCAGGGCAAGGGGGAACCGTCGCCCGGCCGCAGCCGGGCTCAACGGCGCCCTCGGCGCAGGCCCGGGGGGACCGGACACTCCCCTCACCACGCCCCCTCGATCGTCGGCGCCGGCGCGATCTCGCTCACGGCGGGCGCGGCGGCACCCGCGCCGGGGCCTCCGCCGTCCAGCAGTAGACGCGGCAGATCCACCACACGCGAGCGCAGGAACTCGCCGAGGCTCTTCGCCTGCGCGTCCGGACGCGTCGTCGCGGCGACGCCCTGGCCGAGGATCCCGCGCACGACGAAGTTCAACCCCCAGACGTTGGCCAGCTCGTAGCGCTCGACCGTGAGTTCGGCGGTCTCCGGCAGCAAGATGCGCACACGCTCCGGCGTCAGGAACCACGCCAGCCAATCGAAGGCCTCCTCGCTGCGAGCCCAGACGCCGACGTTCGCGTTGGCGCCCTTGTCCCCCGAGCGGGCGCCGAGCAGCGCGCCGAGCGGGCCGCGCCGCGTGGGCTCGGTGCTCCAATCGCGGGCGCCGCCGCCGCGCCGCGGCGCCTGGAAAGCGTCCACGGGCTCCCCCCAGCCTCCGGGCGGCGGCCCGCACGCCAGCTCGACGACCGCCTCGCCGCCGGGAAGGACAACCCGCTGGGTGATCAGCGAGGCCGGGACGAGCGTCGGCCACATCACTCCGTACTCCGTCGGCTGCGGGCTGACGATGTCGTTGTAGTTACCCGGATAGATCGCGAGGCCGATGCCGTTGACGGCCGCGGCGAAGCGCCGCCCGACGGCGTCGCCGTCGCGGTCCTTGACCGTGATCGTCAGCCGCGCCACGGCCTCCGCGTTGGTCGCCGCGTCGGCGTGGTCGCTCCGAACCAGGCGAACGTCGGTGGATTCGAAACGCTCGGCACCGCCCAGCGCCGCGAACACCGAGTCGACGGCGAAGCGCGCCTTGGCCTCGATGTCCAGTCCGGCGATCATGCAGGTGTAGCTGTTGCGAAAGCCGCCGTGGTAGTTGACGCAGACCTTCAGCGTGTCGGGCGGCGGCGAGCCCCGCTGCCCGGACAGGCGCACCCGGTCGGCGCCCTCGTCGGCGATCGTGACGGAGTCGAAGTGGGCCGTCACGTCGGGGTTGCGATAGGCCGGGCGGTCGATCTCATAGAGCAGCTGCGCGGTGACCGTGCCGCGCGACACCGCTCCCGGCGTGCCGGGGTGCTTGGTGATCACGCAGGAGCCGTCGGGCGCGATCTCCGCGATCGGGAAGCCCGGCAGCAGCGGATCGGCGATCTCGGTGAAGAAGGAGTAGTTGCCGCCCGTGACCTGCGCGCCGCACTCGAGCAGGTGACCGGCGATCACGGCGCCCGCGAGCGCGTCCCAGTCGTCGCGCTCCCAGCCGAACGCCCATGCCGCCGGGCCGACGACCACGGAGGCGTCGGTGACGCGGGGGCAGATGACGACGTCGGCGCCGCCCCGCAGCGCCTCCACGATCCCCCAGGCCCCGAGGTACACGTTGGCCGTGATCGGCTCGAAGTCGACGTCCGCGAGGCTCTGGCCGCTGTCCATGCTGCGCAGGTCCACCCCCTCCTCCAGCCAGCCCGCAAGGCGACCGCAGACGTCGTCGCCCTCGATGTGGGCGATCCTCGGGTGCAGCCCGAGCCGCTGCGCGACCGTCGCCAGATCCTCGGCGAGACCGGCCGGGTTGAGGCCGCCGGCGTTGGCGACGACCTTGACTCCGCGGTCGAGGCAGGTGCCGAGGACCTCCTCCATCTGCGCCAGGAAGGTTCTCGCGTAGCCCTCGCCCGGACGGCGCTGGCGCGTCTTCCAGAGGATCAGCATCGTCAGCTCGGCGAGGTAGTCGCCGGTCAGGACGTCGACCGGACCGCCGTCGAGCATCTCGCGCGCGGCGCTGGCACGGTCGCCGTAGTAGCCCGAGCAGTTCGCGACCACGAGCGGCTCCACGCGGCTCACTCCGCGCCCTCCCCGCGCGCCGGCATCTCGGCGAGCCAGTCGGCCGGCACCTCGATCCGCGCCTCGCCGCTCACGCAGGTCTCGCCGTCGCAGGAGCGCGTCTCGGCAAGTGAGAGCGTCAGCTCGGCGCGTTCACGCGCCAGCCGTGAGACGGCGGTGACCACGCCGCTGACCGTGAGCGTCTCGCCGGCGACCGCGTAGCGGCGCACCCGCAGGGCCAGCTCGGTCAGGCGACCCTCCTCGCCCGCCCAGCCGGTGGCGTAACGGGCGAGGAGGGCGCCGTGGAGGTGGCTCTGCACGAGCACGTCCGGGTAGCCCTCGGCCCGCGCATACTCGCGGTCGTAGTGGATCCGGTGGGTGTTCCAGGTCGCCGCGCTGTAGCGGAACACCTGCACCGTCGAGGTCTCATAGGCCACCGGCGCGAGTGCCGTGCCGGCCTGAAGCGTTCCGCGCCGGGCCGCCTTGGGGATGCCCTCGCGCGCGCTCACCGCAGCAGCACCGTTCGGACGGATTCCAACAGCGCCGAGCCGTCCTCGCGATCGCGGTAGTCGTCGCGGTAGCGCACGACGAGCATCGGCCCCTGGCTGGAGTCGCGCTGCGTGACGTCGAGCAGCTCTGTGCTTCGCACGACCACCGTGCCGGCCACGACGGGCCGCCGGAACGTCATCTCCTCGCCGCCGCCCATCACGCGCACGCCCTGTGCCGGTACGCCGGGCAGGTGCGTGTCGGCCTCCGTGCCGTCCTCGCGCAGGCGCTCATAGGGGGCGCCGGGACCCCAGTTGATAACGGCCGCCAGCAGGTTCGGCGGTGCGACCACGTCCGCGTAACCACGCGAGCGCGCGTAGGCCTGGTCGGTGTACAGCGGGTCGCCATCACCGATCGCGGCGGCGTAGCGGGCGATCATCACGCCCGAGATCTCGCCGAGCTCCTCGACGTGGCCGACGCCGATCTGAGCCCGCAGCCCGGCGAGCAGTTCGTCATCAATCGCCATCGCCACGCCCCCGTTCTCGCCGGCGGCGGGCGCTCGCACCAGATTCGCCGTTGGCGGCGCCGCCCAGGGCGTCGAGCACCGCCTCCGTGTGCTCGCCAAGCCCGGGCACCGCGCCGGGCGGTCGCGGCGGGTGGTGGCCGAGGCGCACGGCGGCGCCGAGCGTGTAGGTCGGCTCCGCGCCACTCCCCTCCCCGGCGCTGCGCGCGATCATCGGCGCACCGCGCTCAAGCTCCTCGGCGACCAGCTCGCCGACGGTCCGCACCGGGGACGCCGGCACGCCTGCAAGCTGCAGCGCCTGCGATACCTCGGCGCTGCTGTGGCGCTGCGTCCAGGCGCTGACGGCGGCGTCGATCTCATCGATCCGCCCGACGCGGCCGGAGGAGCCGGCGAGGCTCGGGTCCTCGCGGAGGTCCTCGCGCCCGATCAGCGTGGCGACGGCGCGCCAGTGCGGTTCGCTGATCGCGAGGATCGCCACCCATCCGTCGGTCGTGGCGTACACGTTGTAGGGCGATTCGCGCATGCCGCCGTGCCGGTTGCCGGTGCGCTCCGGCGCATGTTCGGGATCGGTCAGCCAGCCGGCGATGTTCGACGCCAGCGCCGGGATCACGGCGTCCTGCAGCGCCACGTCGACCTGCTGGCCGGCGCCCGTGCGATCGCGCTCGATCAGCGCCGCGAGCACGCCGAGCGCGAGGTGGGTGCCGCCGAGGAAATCGGCGAGCGACGGCCCGCAGCGCGTCGGCGGACCGTCGGGGAACCCGTTGACGGACATCGCGCCCGAACTGGCCTGGACGGTCAGGTCCATGCCGCGCTCCTCGCGCCTGGCGGTGTCGTCGCCGTAGGCCTTCAGCGAGGCGTAGATGATCCGCGGGTTGACGGCACTGACGGCGGCGTAGTCGACGCCGAGCGCAGCGGTAGTGCCGGGCGCGAAGTTCTCGACGATCACGTCCGCGCCGCGGGCCAGCGCGAAGAAGGCCTCCTGGCCCTCGGCCGACTTCAGGTCCAGCGTCACCGACTCCTTGCCGCCGTTGAGCAGCTGAAAGGCGAACGGGTCGGCCGTCGCCGTCGCCCCCACACCGGAGCGCAGCGGCTCCCCGCGAGCCGGCGCCTCGATCTTCACGACGCGCGCGCCCAGGTGCACGAGCAGCAGGCCGCAGTAGGGCCCGCCGTAGACCTGGCCGAGGTCGAGCACGGTGATCCCCTCGAGCGGACGCGTCGGTGCATCGATGCCGGGGCCGTTCATGCCAGGTACCTGCTCGCGACGTCGGCGTAGCGGACCTCGTCGGTCGTCCCCTCGAGCACGATCTCACCGCGGCCGAGGACATAGGCGTAGTCGGCCAGCTCCAGCGCGCGGCTGACGTACTGCTCGACCAGCAGCACGCTGACCCCCCCGCCGGCGATGGCGACGAGGATCTCGAAGATCTGGTCGACCAGCTTCGGCGCGAGTCCCATCGATACCTCGTCGACCAGCACGATCGACGGCTCGCAGAGGACTGCGCGCGCCAGCGCGAGCATCTGCTGCTCGCCCCCCGACAGCGTCCCGGCGGTCTGGCCGAGCCGCTGGCCGAGGATCGGGAAGATCTCGACGACCCGCTCGATGCTCGCGTCGCGCACCCAGCTCGGTGCGAACAGCTCGAGGTTGTCGCGAACCGACAGCGAGCGGAAGATCCCCCGCCCCTCGGGGATCAGGCAGACGCCACGGCGGCTGCGCTGCTGCGGGGAGCGCGACGTGACGTCGTGCGATCCGACGAGCACCCGTCCCCGCGTCGCCCTGAGCATGCCCGACACGACCCGCATCACGGTCGTCTTGCCGGCGCCGTTGGGACCGAGCAGCGTCACGATCGAGCGCTCCGCGACGGTTATGTTGATCCCGTGCAGGACGTCGGCCTCGCCGTAGCCGGCGCAGACGTCGTGCAGCTCCAGCGCCGCCGCCGCGCCGTTGCCCGAGCCGGCGGTCATGACTGCAACACCACGTCGCCGAGGTAGGCGGCCTGGACGCTGGTCGAGTCGCGCGCGGACTCGGGCGTGCCCTGATGGATGACGCGCCCGAAGTCGAGCACGTACAGCTCGTCGCAGACGCTCATCGTCAGCGACAGGTCGTGCTCGATCAGCAGGATGCCGATGCCGCGCTCCTCCACGACCCGGCGCAGCAACCGCCCGAAGGCCTCGGTCTCGGCCGCGTCGAGCCCCGAGGAGGGCTCGTCGAGCAGGAGGATGCGGAAGGAGCCGGCCAGGCAGCGCGCGAGCTCGACCAGGCGCCGCTGACCGGTCGACAGCGTGCTGACGACACGCGGAGCGAGCTCCTCGATGCCGCACAGCTGCAGCGCCTCGGCGCTGCGGCCCTCGACGAGGCGAGTCTCGCCCGCGCGGCGGAACAGGTGCGCCCTCACGCTCGCCCCGACGATGCCGGCCTCGGCGCCGATGCGCACGTTCTCCGCCACGCTCAGCGACTCGCCGAGTTGGACGTGCTGGAAGGTCCGCCCGAGCCCGAGCCGCGCTCTCACCGACGGTCGCCGGCGCGCCAGGCTGCGCTCGTCGAGCAGCACGCGACCGCCGGCCGGCGCGACCAGGCCGGAGCAGGCGTTGAAGAGCGTCGTCTTGCCGGCGCCGTTTGGACCGATCACGCCGGTGATGGCGCCCGTCGCGGCGCTCACGCTGACCGCGTCCACCGCGACGAGGCCGCCGAAGCGCACCGTCACCTCCTCGGCGCGCAGGCTCGCCGGGGAGACCGCCTCACGCGCAGCGCCGATCGCGGGCACCCGCCGAGCGCGCGCTCGCCCGCCCGACGCGCGCATCCGCTCGATCAGCGCCTGCAGCGGCGGCGGCACGCTCGGCCCGTGGCCGAGCGAGAAGAGGATCGCGCCGACGCCGAAGAACAGCTGCAGGACGTCGGTCGCCGTCTGCGAGGTCAGGTAGGCCGGGATCAGCGCGACGAGCAGCGCGGCGACCAGCGCGTACCACGGCTCGCCGCCGGCGACGATCGCGACCACGACCATCAGCGTCAGCGACATGTTCGGGTCGTAGTTGGAGCCGGTCACGCTGCCGAGCGCGCAGCCCGCCAGCGCGCCGGCGATCGCGGCGATGAACGCCGACAGGCAGAACACGAGGATCCGCGTCACCGTGATGTTGACGCCGAACGCCTCGAGCGTGAGCGGAGAGGAGCCGAGCATGCGCAGCAGCCCGCCCAGCCGACCCTGGATCAGCCAGATCACCGCGCCCGACATCAGCACGGTCAGCGCCAGCAGCAGGAAGTAGAACCCGCGGTCGCCGGAGAGCCCGAGCCAGGTCGGTCTCGGCATCGCCAGCCCGAGGTCGGCGACCCCGAAGCCGACCGAGGATTGGTAGAACATCGCCTGCACGAGCAGGCCGAAGCCGAACGTCGCGAGCGCCAGGTAGAGGCCCGAGAGGCGCACGGCCGGGATCGCGAGCAGGGCTCCGATTGGCACCACGACGAGGCCCGCGAGCAGCAGCGCCGGCACCCACGGGACCCCGGCGCCGGCGAGCTTGGAGAAGGCGACCGCGCCGATCGCCGCGAAGGTAACCTGGCAGAGCGAAACCTGGCGCGAGGCCCGCACGAGCAGCCCGAGTGAGAGGAACAGGATGACGTCGCACAGGACCGTCATCCACGCCGTCAGGTAGCCGGGAAAGAGCCACGGCACGGCGATCAGCACGCCGAGCACGGCGATCGCGCCGGGCGCCTGGATCGCCACCGGCAGGCGGGGCGCGCCGTAGTTCTCGTGCAGCCTGCGCGCGGCGCTCTCGATCTCGCCGCGCTGGCGCACCAGCAGCAGCGCGACGAACAGGATGATGAACGGCAGCGCCGTGGGGATCCCGCTGAGGATCGAGCGCGACGTGAAGTACTTGGTCGCGACGCTCGCCGCGACGCCGATGATCACGCCCCCGAGCCACGTCATCGGCAGGCTGCGGAAGCGGCCGATCGCCGCGGCGCCGAAGGCCTGGACCACGAGCAGCGTCAGCGCGCTCGCCTCCAGCCCCACGTCGGGGGCCAGCAGGATGCCCGACAGCGTCGCGAAGAAGCAGCCGATCACCCACGCCGCGCGGCGGACGCTCACCGGGCTGGTGCCCGAGATCGCGAGCAGCTCCGGGTCGTCGACGACCGCGCGCATCGCCTTGCCCAGCCGCGTCGCGCGCAGCATCACATACAGCCCGGCCGTCAGCACGATCGAGACGCCGACGACGATGAACTCATCGACGGTGACGAAGGCGCCGCCGACCTTCACCGCGGCCTGGGGCAGAAAGTTCGGGTAGAACGCTCCGTTGGAGCCGTACCACTGCGTGCAGACCGCCTCGATCACGAGCAGCACGCCGACCGTCCCGGCGACCTGCATGATCAGGCTCGCGCGCGAGAGCACCCGGGCGTAGCGCTCGAAGCCGATCCCGAGCGCCGGGCCGAGGATCAGCACGGAGATGACCGCGGCGATCGGCCAGGAGACGCTGCCGGCAACGTGCAGCGCGTAGAAGACGTAGGCCGAGAGGGTCGCCAGCGCGCCGTGGGCGAAGTTGAAGATGCCCGAGGTGCGGTAGCTGAGCACGAGGCCCACGGCGGCCAGCCCGTAGACCGAGCCGGACACGACCCCGATGATGATGAACGGCAGGAGATCTGACACGTCAGCTCCTCATCACGATCGGGGTCGCGCCGGCGGTTCGCATCGCGTTTGCTTGTTGTACTGCTGTCAGCCGGTCGCGGGGCAGTAGCGCTTCAGGCCCTGCGGCTCGATGATGCTCCCGTGGAAGATGCTCATGATGTAGATGCAGCTGATCGAGTTCGGCTTGCCCTTGTTGAACGTCAACGGCGGGGTCAGGCCGCCCAGGGTCACGCCCTTGAGCTTGTACAGGCCGGCCACGAGCTGCTTGCTGGTCGGCTTGTTGCCGAGCTTGGCCGCCTTCGCCGCCGCGGCGAAGAGCTGGCCCGACGCCCACGAGTCGAGGTCGTCCTGGTTGAAGTCGGCCGGATTGAGCACCGACGGCTCGTACTTCTCGATCGCCGCGTGGAACGCCTTGGTCGCCGGGATGCCGTCGTCGGTGAACGGCACGTCGTCGGCGCCGAAGACGGCGTCGGCGGTGCCGATCGAGCTGCCGAGCGAGGGTGTCAGCACGACGTCGTTGAGCAGCAGCGTCGGGTTGTAGCCCTGCGTCTGGCAGTTCTGGGCGATCTTCGGGATCACCGGCGCCGGCCCGATGATCTCGAGGTCCTGCACTCCGGCTGACTGCGCCGCCAGGCACTGCGCGGCATAGCTTGGCGCGCTGCTCGAGAACAGCGTGTTGTAGGCGAGGTTGCCGCCGATCCCCTTGTACGCGGCCGCATACACCGGCTCCAGCGCCGAGCACACCGGCGCCTCCTCGCAACCGAGGTAGCCGCCGACCGTCTGATTCAGAACGTTCTTGGCGTACAGCAGCAGGTCGGGGATCGAGTTGTTGGTCGTCGCACCGACCGGGAAGTAGTCGGAGTAGCCGGCGAAGTCCGGCAGCGGCGTCGAGCCGCCGATCACGGGCACGCCGGTGCCCTGGATGTAGGTCGCCCAGTCGGCGTCGTCGCCGCTGTTCATCGCGACGATCGCGAGCACGTGGTCGCTCTGCACGAGCTGCTTGACGTCGTTGACCGAGGTCGAGGCGACGCCCGCGTCATCGAGCGAGATCACCTTGATGTGGTGGCCGTCGATGCCGCCGTTCGCGTTGGTCCAGTCCGCCCAGGCCTGCAGCGACTGGCCGCCGCCGAGGAAGTTCCCCGAGTTGATGCCGCTGTAGGTGCCGATGTTCCCGATCACCCAGGTCGACTTCGACGCCGCGGCCCTGGCCGTCGCTGCGCCCGAGCTGGCGGCGGCGACGCCGCCGGTGATTGCGATTGCGATTAGCGCCGCGAACAGCAGCCTCATCCGCGGCAATCTGACGATTGCTTGCCTCATTGGTCCCTCCCGGGCTCCCGTTTCGTCTTGCATGAATCGGTCAGCTGCGCCTGCCCAAACCCTCGCCGGCGCAGAAACGTCGTCCTCGGAGCCGCTCGGCTCCCTCCTCACCTTGCCCGGACGTACGTATATCCGGTTTCCTGCACTTGTATGCGGATGCTACAGGACCCCCGCGCACACCGCAACAGGGACCGCTCAGGGGGGTTGTTCGGGTGGGCGCATGCGCCCACCCGCGGGTCGGCGCATGCGCCGACCACGAAAACATCATGGAGGCAGTGGGGGTCGCGTGCGCCGCTAGACGGAGCTGGCACGCCGTCGGCGACGCGGGAACTTCCAGGCATCGACGGCCTCGCGCAGCCTCGCTCCGAGCGCCGGCAGACCATCGGCCAGCTCGGGACCGCCGACCGCGCAGATCGCCGCGAGGAAGCTCCCCTCGGGGTCGATCAGCGGCGTTGCGACGGTGTAGCGCCCAGGGACGGTGGAGGCGCGATTGAACGCCAGCTGCGAGGCGCGGATCTCCTCGAGCTCCGCCAGGAACGCCGCCACGACCGCCGGCTGCTCGTGCTCCATCCGGCGCAGGAACTCGTTGCGCTCACCGGAGGGCATGAAGGCCAGGATGATCTTGCCCGTCGCGGTCGTCAGCAGCGGCCGCCGCGGGTGCGTCGAGGAGACGAAGTCCATCAGCACGTCCTCGCCGGCCTGGTCGACGAAGACCTGGTCGTCACCGAGGCGGGCGCCGACGAACAGCGAGGTGCCGACGCGCTCCTGCGCGCGCTCCAGCTCCTCGTGCTTGACGAGGCGCAGCGGCAGGCCGGCGGTGTGCAGCGAGAGCACGAACGCGCCCGGGCCGAGCAGGAAGCGACGGTCGCGCTCCACGAGGTAGCCCGTCGCGAGCAGCCCGTTGGTGAGCTCCTGGATCGAGGACTTCGGCGCCTGCAGGCGCGCCGCGAGCTCGGCCAGCGAGACGCCGCTGCTTGCACGCGAGGCCACCTCCATGATCGCGACGGTGCGGTCCACCGTTCTGTGATGGCGTGGCGGCATCAGCGCGGCGAGGGGTCGGGTTCACTCGGAGCGTCGGTCTTCTCGAACACGATCCGGTAGTGGTCGAGCAGCTCTCGTTCGAAGCAGACCTTGTTCGCGCTCACGCCCGAGGTGAAGGCGTAGCGGAACGTCGGGCTGCGCAGCCAGCGCGGCAGCAGGCGCAGCTTGAGCAGGTTCTTGCGCAGGCTCGGAGCGCCGATCCGCCGGCTCCACTGCGTGATCGTCTCGATGTAGTCAAGCCGTCCGCTCGAGCTCTCCACCAGGCGAAAGTGCGGCTGCGCGCAGCGCACGATCTGCTCGAGTCCGGAGGGCAGGAACGACCCGGGGAACTGGCAGCTCAGCAGGAACAGGATGAACGCGTCGGAGTCGCGCGGCGCGTGCTCGCTGACCTCATCCAGCGCGATCATGTTGGCCCCGAACACCATCGTCTGCAGGTAGAAGCGCCCGCCGGTGTCCAGCACGCTCGCGGCGTTCGCGAAGAGCGCGCTGTAGATCTCCTCCTGGCGCCCTTCGCGGTACTCGTCGGGCGAGCAGAAGTGCTCGAAGGCGCCGAGGCTCGCGACCGCGTCGAAGCGCCCGAAGGTCTCGCGGTCGACGGTCCGGGCGTCACGCAGGTGGACGTCGAGGCCGTGGCTGGTGCACGAGGCGACCTGCGCGGAGGACAGCGCCACCCCCACGCCCTCGGCGCCGCGGGTCTGGGCGAAGTTCAGCAGAGCGCCCCAGCCGCAGCCGAGATCGAGCAGCCTGCGGCCGGGCCCGATGCCGATCTGCGCCGCGATGTATTCGTGCTTGCGCCCCTGGGCCTGCTCGAGCGTCAGCGAGAAGTCGCCGTCGTAGAGCGCGCCGCTGAAGTCGGCCAGCTCGCCCATGCTGAGGCGGAAGATCCGGTCGATCGACGTGTAGGTGAATTCGATGTCGGCGCGGCTGGCCATGATCGCTCGAGAGCCGCGAGCGCCGCCCGGCAGCGCACCTGCGCCGGCGGCCACGCGATCCCCGACGGGCAGGATACGGATAGCTCGCGCTTTGGAGCCCCCGGGTGGGCGCCGGGCGAGGCGGCAGAGGGCGCGCGGCGAGCGCCGGCGCCGGCGCGGCGCGCCTCAGGCGGCCGCGGGCGGCGGGGAATAGTGTGTTGGCGCTTGGGCACCCCGCCACGCAACGACAGCCGCGCGGCCGCGGAGGCGCTCGACCGCGCCGACCCGCTGGCCGGCTTCCGCGACGAGTTCCTGATCGGCGAGCAGGCGGTCGTCTATTTCGACGGCAACTCGCTCGGACGGCCGCCGGCGCGCGTCGCCGCGGCGCTGCGCGAGGTCGTGCAGCGGGGCTGGAGCGAGCGGCTGATCCGCTCGTGGACGGAGGGCTGGATGGATCTGCCGCTCGCGCTCGGGGACCGGATCGGCGCGCTGCTCGGAGCGGCGCCGGGGCAGCTGGCGGTCGCCGACTCGACGACCGTCTGCTTCTACAAGGCGGCCAGCGCGGCGCTCGACGCCCGCCCCGGGCGCACCGAGATCGTCACCGACCCCGGCAACTTCCCGACCGACCGCTACGTGCTCGAGAGCCTCGCCGGGGCACGCGGCCTTCGGCTGCGCTGGCTGGAGCCGGCCGACCCCACGCACGGGCCGAGTGCGCAGGAGCTGGCGGGCGTGGTCGGCGAGCAGACGGCGCTCGTGACCTTCACCCACGTCGACTACCGCTCGGCGGCGATCCTCGACATGGCCGCGATCACCGCCGTCGCCCACGCGGCGGGCGCGCTGACGGTCTGGGACCTCTCGCACAGCGTCGGCGCGGTGGGCGTCGCGCTCGACGACGCGCGCGCGGACCTGGCGGTCGGCTGCACCTACAAGTACCTCTGCGGCGGCCCCGGCTCGCCGGCCTTCATCTACGTGCGAGCCGAGCGCCAGAACGAGCTGCGCCAGCCGGTCTGGGGCTGGCTTGGACGCCGCGAGCCGTTCGCGATGGAGCCCGGCTACGAGCCGGCCACGGGGATCCGGGCCTTCCTCTCCGGCACGCCGCCGATCCTCGCGCTGCACGCGCTGGAGCCAGGGCTCGAGCTGGTGACCCGCGCCGGCATCGAGCGAATCCGCGCGAAGGGCATCGCCCTGACCGAGCTGGCGATCGTGCTCGCCGACGCCTGGCTCGCAGAGTACGGCGTCAGCGTCGCCTCACCCCGCGACGGCGCGCTGCGCGGCGCCCACGTGGCCCTGGCGCACCCCGACGCCAAGGCCCTCTGCGCCGGCCTCGCGGGCCGCGGCGTGCTCGCCGATTACCGCGCGCCCGACGTGGTGCGTGTCGGCCTCTCGCCGCTCACGACGACCTTCGCCGAGGTCTGGGACGGGCTCGACGTGCTTCGGCGGCTGCTCGCCGAGAGCGCCGGCGGGCGGTAGCGGGCCTCAGCGGCCGGCGCCGTCGGCCACAGCCTGCGCCCAGGTGTAGGAGTACGGCCAGGCCGGCGTCGAGGTCTCGACGATCGTCAGCGCGTAGCTCGACCCGCGCAGCGCGACCGCGGCGCCCATCGTCAGCGTCGGCGCCGCGGCGAACGAGAGGATCGTGCGGCGGTGCCCCCAGCAGCCCGCGGCGTGCGGGCTCGTGCAGTCGACGTTGCCGCCGCCGTAGCCGTCGTCATACATCCACACGTAATAGGCGACCGGGGCGTCGGGGGCGCCCCCCGCCCAGTTGGAGCCGAAGCCGATCTGCGACTGCCCCGCCAGCGCGCTGACCTGCGGCCACGGATTCGGGTCCTCGCGCGCCAGCGCGCCCTGCTGCGCGACGCGATCGAGCGCGAGACTCAGGCCGCGGACCGGCTTGAGCGAATATGCCAGGCGATCGAGATTCGCAAGGATCAGGAACTGGCGGGGCGCCGCGAGCGAGACGAAGTTCGCCGGCAGCTCGTAGGGCCCGAGCCCGAGCTTCGCCCGCGCGGCGTCGAGACGCCCGATCGCCGCCTGCTCGCAGATCGGCCCGGCGGGAGCGCCGAAGCACGCGCGCGGGAGCGGGCCGAGCGGGATGTCCGCACCGGGATCGGGGGGCGCCGCCCCTGCGGCCTGCGGTAGGCCGAGCAGGGCGGCGGCGAGCAGCGCCGCGATCAGCAGAGCGCGCGCGGGGGCCGGCGCCGCGGCGGCGCTCACTGTGGCGGCGCGCCGTGGAGCCCGCCGCTCGCGCGTTCGCGCTGATCCCACCAGGCGTTCAGCACGGCGAGGCCGCCGCCGAGGATGCCCTCGGTGAATGCCGCGGTGTCGTTCACGTGCGGGAGCGGCCCGTCGGGAACCGGCACCGCCAGGAACTCGCAGATCGGCTCCCAGCCGTCTGCGGGCTCCCAGACGAGCAGGCGCTCGGGCGGCACGTCCGCCTTCACGCGGGCGTTCCAGCGCTCCATGATCGCGGCGAGACCGGCGTCGCTTGAGTGATCGCCCCCCATCGCGCCGGTCCGCTCGTCGAAGGTCAGCGCCGTCATGAACGTGATGTAGCGGTCCCAGTTGCGATCGACGGCCCTGCGCGCCTCGGAGACGTGGTGCATCGGCGAGGGGCCGAAGTACACCGGCCAGACCGTGTCGCGCATGCTTCGCACCCAGCTCTCGGCGGAGCGCACGCTCAGCACCACCTTCGCGTCGGGATAGAACTCCATCAGCTCGCGGTAGTAGTAAGCCGAAGGGAAGTCGCACGACGATTGGGCGCCCGCGAAGGTCGCCTCCCAGTCAGGATCGCCGGCGACGGCGCGCTCCCAGTGAGGCAGCTGCGCGTCCATGTCGGCGAACACGTCGCGCATGTGGTAGCACGGGCCGAAGCCGAGCTGCTCGAATGCGATCAGCGTGGTCGTCGTGGCGGTCCGGGGCAGGCCTGCGCCGATCACTTTCATCGTTGTCCTCGCTGTGGTGCGTCGGCATTTCTCGGCGGCCCGCCGGCAGGCCCGCCGCGCGCCGCCGCGGTGAGAATCGGCGGCCTGGGGGGGCGCCGTCAGGGCACCAGGACCGCGCTGTCGGGGGTGTGCAGATAGCCGGGCTTGTCGCCCGGCTTGCCGGTATGCCCGTACTGCCAGATGATCGTGTCCGTCTGGGGGTCGATCACGACGATGCGATCGTTGCCGGAGTCGCAGACGAGCACGTCACCGTCCGGCAGGACCTCGGCCAGCGACGGGCGGTCCAGCTCGCCATCGCCACTGGTGAAGTCGTAGCGCCACAGCACCCTGCCGGTCGTCTCGAACTCCTCGATCTCGCCCGGATGCGTGTGGCTCGTCGCGATCAGCTTGCCGGGGGCGTACTCGTTGGCGTCATCGGGCGCGCTGAGGTCGGACGGCTGCACGGCTGAGACGACGGAGTTGGTGGCGCTCAGCACGTCGACCCAGCCGGGGTCGAGCTCGGTCACGACGATCCCGCCGCCGCTCAGCGCCGGGAACACGGAATCCGGGTAGGCCAGCGACTTCGGCGGGTCGTGCACGCACGAGCCGGGCGTTCCGAGCTCGGAGGACGGACGGGTGGACGGTGGCGAGATGTAGAGGATCCGGCAGTTGGCCTTGTCGGCGATCACGAGTTTGCCATCGCTGAGCTCCTGCGCGGTCTCGGGATCGTGCAGGCGGTCGTCGGCGCTGCCGGGCACGCCGCTGTGCCCGTAGCGGTAGAAGGCCTTGCGGTCGCCGACGGCGAGCTGCAGCACGACGAACGCACCGGGTTGGGTGACGGTGATCGACCGAGCGGTCGGGCTCAGGAAGGCGTCACTCGGTCCGGTCAGCCGCACACTCCAGACGATCCGGCCCTGCGGCGAGATCGAGAGCACGCGGTCGTTGTTGCGATCGGCGACGAGGATGTTCGACGTAAGCGCCGACGTCGAGGAGCCGGCGAGCAGATGTCCCGCCCCGGTGCCGGCAGCCGCGAGCGGGTTCCCGCCCGACGACGTGGTCGAGGTCGTCGGGCTCGATCCGCTGCTGGTGAGCAGCACGATGATCACGATCACCACCGCCAGGCCGCCGATCAGCGCGAACAGGCGCCGGCGACCCGCGCGACGGCGCTGCGCTCGCTCCTCCGCGCGGCGCTGGTGCAGCTGCGCCGGCGAATGGATCTCCTCGCCGAGATCCCCGAGCAGATCGCCCGGCGCGACCGGCCGACGCGCGGTCGGAGAATCGTCGTCGTCCTCCTCACCGTGCTCATCGACGAACTCACCCGTGGGGTGATCATGGGGCTCGTCGAACAGTTCTCCGGTCGGGTGGTCGCGCTCCCGACCATCGTCCCCCGGCGGCGAATGCCCGAAGCGATCGTGCGGCGGCTCCTCGGGCGGCTCGTCGTGGCCGCCGTAGGGGGCGTGCGAGGGCTCGGGCGGCTCATCGTGGCCGCCGTAGGAGGCGTGCGAGGGCTCGTCGTGACCGCCGTAGGGGGAGTGCGAGGGCTCGAGCGGCTCATCGTGGCCGCCGTAGGGAGAGTGCGAGGGCTCGAGCGGCTCATCGTGTCCGGCGTAGGGGGCGTGCGTGGGCTCGGGCGGCGGCTCGTCGTGGCCGGCGTAAGGGGCGTGCGTGGGCTTCTGCGGCGGCTCGTCGTGGGGCTCGTGGTAGCCGCCGTATGATTCGTGCGGCGGCTCGTCAGCAGGCTCCTCGTGGCGGCCGACGTTTTCTCGTAGCGGCTCGTGCGGCGGCTCCTCGGACAGCCCCCCAGGCGGCTCCTCCGGCGGCTCCGCCATCAGCCGATCCCCCACTCCACACGTTCGTGGCACATGACACCAAACAGTGTTACGGATCCTGGGCCACGGAGCGGAAAGAATCCTTGCAGCGGCGGATCGGCGCGACCGGCGTCCTCTGCTCGACATCGGCAGCCGACGCTGCAAGACTGGCGGGACCGCGGCCCCCCGGCGGCGCCGCACGCCACCTCCGGTGGTCAACCGAGATGCCGATCGAGCAGGAGGCAGGATGGACGACAGCGAGGTGCAGGATCACATCGAGGCACTCGTCTCCGAGGAGCGGCAGCTGTACGCGGCCGCCGGACGTGAGGGTGGCCATACGACCGATGAGCGGGCGCGCCTCGAGCAGATCCGTGTCTCACTCGACCGTTACTGGGACCTGCTGCGCCAGCGTCGTGCGCAGGAGGAGTTTGGGCTCGACCCCGACGAGGTGAGCATGCGCTCAGCCGACACGGTCGAGCGCTTCAAGCAGTAGCGCGAGCGCGCTGATCGCCGGCTGCGTCCGCCGGCGCTGCGGCGAGGGCTTGCATCCGCTCCCCCCGCATGCGAACATATGTTCGTATGATCGCATGCGTCCTGATCCCCCGTTTCGAGCTCGTGGTCGCCGCCGGCGGGCTCGAGGCGCTGGCCGGCCGCGCGGTCGCGGTCGCGCCCGAGGGAGGCTCGGGCGCGATCGGCGAGGTCTCCGGAGCCGCCCAGGCCTTTGGCGTGCGCAGCGGGATGGCGCTCGGGGAGGCGCTCGTACGCTGCCCGACGCTTGAACTGCTCCGCGCCGACCCGATCGCCGTAGCCGCCGCCTGGGAGCGCACCCTGGGCAGGCTGGAGGGAATCGGGGCCGGCGTCGAGGCCGCGCGCCCCGGCCTC
Source organism: Solirubrobacteraceae bacterium (assembly GCA_049522915.1). Taxonomy (GTDB): domain Bacteria; phylum Actinomycetota; class Thermoleophilia; order Solirubrobacterales; family Solirubrobacteraceae; genus Palsa-513. The sequence continues at coordinate 17,305 of JBEKNK010000004.1, forward strand.
GCCTGCTTCTCGCTCGACGGGTTGCGCGGCCTCTACGGGGGCGGTGACGAGCTCGTGCTCGTGGCGGCACGCCGCGCGCTGGACCGTCCCGCCCGCCTGGCCGCCGCTCCGACCCGCTTCTGTGCCCTGGCGGCCGCGCTCGCGGCCCGCCCGCGGCGGACGCTGATCATCCGTGAGAGCGCCCGCGCGCACCTGGCGCCGATGCCGGTCGCGCTGCTGCGCTCACGCGAGCAAACCGCGCCGCTGGTGGGCTCCCTTGAGCGGCTCGGGATCGCCACACTCGGCGAGCTTGCCGCGTTCCCCCGCGCCTCGCTCGCCGATCGCTTCGGCGCGGCGGGGATCGAAGCGCACAGGCTCGCCTGCGGCGAGGACGATCCTCCCAACCCGCGGCGGGTCGAGACGCCGCTGAGCGAGTCGCTCGAGCTCCCCGAGGCGACCGGCGGGCCGGCTCTCGAGCGCGCGCTCACGCTGCTGATCGACCGTCTGCTGGCGCGCCCGGAACGTCGCGGGCGCACGCTGCGCGCGGCGACACTCGCCGCACGCCTGGTTGACGGCGGCAGCTGGCGCAACAGCGTCACCTTCCGCGAGGCGCTCACCCAGCCGGAGCGGATGCGTCTCGCGCTCCTCCCGCGCCTGCAGGCGCTGCCATCCCCCGCGAATGTGCTGACACTCTCCGCCGAACGCTTCGGCCCCCCGGCCGGCGAGCAGTGTGCGCTGCTTGATCAGGCAGGCGAAGATCGACGCGCGCGACTTCGCGAGGCCATCCAGCAGATGCGCAGCGCCGCCGGAGCCGACGCGGCGTTGCGCATCCATTGCCTCGAGCTTGACTCACGCGTTCCCGAGCGGCGCGTGATGCTCACCCCGTTCGAGTCGTGAGCGAGCCGCGCCGCCTCGCCCTGCCGCGCGCCGCGCGGGTGCGAGCCGCCCCCGGTGGGCAGCCGCTGGCGGTCGACGGCCGGGTCATCGCACACGTGCGCGAGTCCTGGCTGGTCGAGGATCGCTGGTGGACCGAGCAGCCGCTGCGCCGTCGTTATTGGGAGCTCGTCAGCGAGTCCGGACGCGACCTCGTCGTCTTCCACGATCTCGCCGACGGCCGTTGGTTTCGCCAGCGATGAGCAGCGCGGGCAAGGTCGGGGCCGCGGGGAAGACCTCGGCCTATGTCGAGCTGCACTGCCACTCCGCCTACTCATTCCTCGACGGCGCCTCGCTGCCCGAGGAGCTCGCCGCCGCCGCGCTCGAGCTCGGCCACCAGGCGCTCGCGCTGACCGACCATGACGGCGTCTATGGCTCGATGGAGTTCGCACACGCAGCTCGCGGACTGGGTTTGCGCCCGATTCACGGCGCCGAGCTCAGCCTCACCGACGGACGTCACCTCACGCTGTTGGTCGCCGGCGAGCGCGGCTGGCGCAACCTCTGCCGCCTGCTGACGCTCGCCCACGCCCACACCCGCGAACGCCCACGCGAGCCGACGGCGCCTGCGGTCTCGCTGGAGGCCGTTTGCACACACGCCGAGGGGCTGGTCTGCCTGACCGGCTGCGCGCAGCACGGCGTGCACGAGGAGACCGGCGTGCGGCGGTTGCGCGAGGCTTTCGGCCCCGAACGGTTGCGCGTCGAGCTGCAGCGACCGTTTCTCGCCGGCGACCGCGCCCGCAACGCCGCGCTCGCCGCGCTCGCCGCGCGCCTGGGACTGCGCTGCGTGGCGAGCGGCAACGTCCATGCCCATGCCGCTGCGCGCGTGCCGCTCCAGGACGCCTTCGTGGCGCGCCGTCATCACCTCACGCTGGAGTCCAGCGAACCGCTGCGACGCCCCAACAGCTCGCACGTGCTCGCCTCCCCGGCGTCGATGCAGGCGCGCTTCAGCGACCATCCTCAGGCGATTGCCGAGAGTGCCGCGCTGGCCGAGCAGCTGGACTTCGACCTCACCGGCGACCTCGGCTACCGCTACCCGGGCGTCGAGGACCAGACCGCCCAGCGACGTCTGGCGCAACTGTGCGGCGAACGCCTGTTCGAGCGCTATGCGGGCATGGCGCTGCGCGAAGCCCGCGCCCGGCTGCAGCAGGAGCTGGCGGTGATCGAAACGCTCTCGCTGGCAGGCTTCTTCCTGCTGCACCACGAGATTCTCGAGCTCTCGCGCGAGGTCGCCACAGAGGTCCGCGGCGCCGACTCGGCGCGCGCGCTGCTGCCGCCGGGCCGCGGACGCGGCTCCTCGGTCTCCTCAATCGTCTGCTACCTGACCGGCCTATCCCACATCGACCCGCTCGCCGGCGGACTAGCGATGGGTCGCTTCCTGAACCCCGAGCTGACCTCGCTGCCGGACATCGACATCGATTTTCCGCGCGATGTGCGGGAGGTCCTGATCCGGCGCGTCCACGAGCGCTACGGGCACGACCGCGCGGCGCTCGTCGCGACCTTTCCGAGCTTCCGCGCGCGTGGCGCGATCCGTGAGCTGGGCAAGACGCTGGGCCTGCCGCCGGGCGAGATCGAGCGCGTCGCACGCGGCGCTGATGGTTTCGGGCACACGGTCGAGCGCGACCTGACGAGCGCCCTGGGAACGCGCGCACACGGCGGTCGCTGGGTCTGGCTGGCACGGCTCGCGCAGGAGGCGCTCGGGCTGCCGCGGCACATCTCCCAGCATCCCGGCGGGATGATCGTTGCAACCCGGCCGTTGATCGATTGCTGCCCGGTGCTGCCCGCCGCGATGGAGGGCCGCCAGCTCGTGCAGTGGGACAAGGACTCCTGCGCCGACGCCGGCTTTCTGAAGATCGACCTGCTGGGGCTGGGAATGCTCTCCGCGGTCGAGCGCGCCGTCGAGTCGATCGCCCGCACGCGCGGTGAGCGGATCGACCTCTCGCGAATCCCGTTTGACGATCCCGCGACCTTCGCCGCGATCGCGGCAGCCGAGACGACCGGCGTCTTCCAGATCGAGAGCCGCGCGCAGATGCAGTCGCTGCGGCGAACACGCCCGGAGAACCTCGGGGAGCTGGCGGTGCAGGTCGCGATCATCCGCCCAGGGCCGATCCAGGGCGGGGCCGTGAACCCCTACATCGAACGCCGCCGGCGACTGCGCGAGGACCCGACCTATGAGCCGCCATGCCTGCACCCCTCGCTGGCCGGCGTGCTGCGCGAGACGCTCGGCACGATCATCTTCCAGGATCAGGTGCTCGAGGTCGCGCAGGCCTTCGCCGGCTTTGGACCGGGCGAGGCTGATGGGCTGCGCCGCGCGATGAGCCGCAAGCGCGCGAGCGTGGCGATCGAGCGCTACCACCGCCGCTTCATCGAGGGTGCCGCCACCCACGTCGGCGCCCCGCAGGCACTGGCTCAGCGGGTCTGGGAGATGGTCGCAGGCTTCGCCGGCTTCGGCTTCCCCAAGGCTCACAGCGCCGCCTTTGGACTGCTCGCCTACCAATCCACCTGGCTGCGGGTCCACTACGGCCCAGAATTCCTGTGTGCGCTGCTCAACGAGCAGCCGATGGGGTTCTACCCGCCCGACAGCCTCGCCCACGAGGCTCAGCGGCGCGGGATCTCGCTACGTCCCGTCGATGTCAACGCCTCGCTCGCCGAATGCTCGATCGAGGCCGAGGGCATCGTGCGGATCGGGCTCGGCTACGTACGCGGGGTGCACGCCGAGGAGGTCGCGGCGCTCGTGCACGCGCGCGAGGAGGGCGGGCCCTTTTCCAGCGTCGCCGATCTGGCGGCACGCGTTCCGGCGGCGCGTGCCTCTCTCGAGCAGCTCGCCTGGTCCGGGGCCTGCGACGCCCTGGCCCGCGAGCGCCGACACGCGCTGTGGGATCTGGGCATCGCGACTCCAGGCCGCCGCGTTCCCGGCGGGACTCAGCTCGCCCTCGCACTCGACGCCGGACCGCTCCCGCAGCTGCGCGAGCTGGGCCGCTGGGAAGCGTTGATCGCCGACTACGCAACCAGCGGGGTGGCGCTGAACGACCACGCTCTGGCGATCCTGCGTCCCCGCCTGCAGGGCGTTGCCACAAGCGCCCAGCTGCCGCATATCCGCCACGGCACGCAGGTCACCGTCGCCGGACTGGTCGTCGCCCGCCAGCGCCCGGAAACGGCGGGCGGGGTCGTCTTCATGCTGCTCGAGGACGAGCACGGCCCCGTCAACCTGATCGTCCCCCCCGGCCTCTACGAACGCCGCCGTCACCTTGTGCGCGCCGAGCCGCTGATCCTCGCCCACGGCCGCCTCGAACGACCGCCGGCCGGCGGTGGCGCGATCAACGTCCTCGTGCGTGACCTGCGTACGCTCGATCAGGAGCTGGCCGGGATCGCCGCAGCCCCGATCGCCCACCTGGGCGCACGCGAGGTCCACTCGCCCACGCAACCGGCCGAGCAGAGGGTTGCCGGCGCCGGCTTCCGCGCGGTCGCTCCGCCGGTGCAGAGCTTCGGCAGCGGGCGGCGGCGTTGAGGGTTCGCGACCTCTACGCCGGACGACGCGCCCGGTCTGAGACCAGCAGCAGCAGCGCGAGCAGCACGAAGTTCATCACGACCGAGGACCCGCCGTAGGCGACGAACGGCAGCGTCACGCCGGTCAGCGGGATCACCGCGGTCACGCCGCCGACGATCACGAACACCTGCATCGCGACGATGAATGACAGGCCGGTCGCGAGCAGCTTGGAGAAGGAGTCGCGGGCCAGCGTCGCGACCTTCAGCCCACGAGCGACGAACAACAGGTAGGTGACGAGCAGCCCGATCGCGCCGACCAGTCCGACCTCGTTGACGATCACGGCATAGATCGAGTCGCTCTCCGCAACCGGGATCAGGTTGATCAGCGCCTGGCCGAACCCCACGCCGAGCAGCCCGCCGTCGGCCTGCGCGAACAGCCCGTTGGCGAGCTGGTAGGAGGTGCCGGTGTGGTAGAGCGTCGGGCTCAGCGGATGCTCCCAGGCGACCACGCGATCGTGGATGTGCGCGACGTGCGTCCCGAGGTAGTAGCCGCCGAGCGCGAACAGGATCAGGCCGAGGAACGGAAACGAGAAGCGCCCCGTCGCAACGTAGAGCAGCGCGAGAAACGCGCCGAAGAACATCAGCGAGGTGCCGATCTCGCGGGTGACCAGGAGCATCGCCATCGCCGATCCCCAGACGAGCACGAGCGGGCCGAACTGCTTCATCGGCGGCAGCGTCAGCCCGAGGATCCGCCGCCCAGCGGTGACGAGCACCTGGCGGTTGTCGCGCAGGTAGGAGGCGAGGAAGACGACGATCGCGATCTTGGCGAACTCGGACGGCTGGAAGCTCAGACCGCCGACGTGGACCGCGAGGTAGACCCCGTATTGCTGCCCGCCGATCACGGGCAGGCGGGGTAGCAGCAGGGCGCCCACGCCGGCGATCGCGATCAGGTAGCGATAGTTCTCGAGGCGCAGATAGCGCCCGTCGCGCAGCGCGACGATCGTGACCGCGAACAGCACCAGGCCGACGACGAGCCACTGCGCCTGGTCGCGCGCGAGCGTCGGATTGATCCGGTAGATCTCCACGATCCCGACGCTGGCGAGCGCCGCGGCGAGCGGGAACAGGTAGGGGTCGGCGAAGGGCAGCGCGCGACGGATCACCAGGTGCCCGGCGAGGCACAGCGCCAGGAACGCGCCGCCGTAGGTCAACGAGACCGTCGAGAGCGCGTTGTTGGACTGGATGAAGATCGCCGCGAAGCCGGCGGTCACCAGCAGCGCCGCCGGAACCAGGCCGACCAGCTCTCGATTGCGAGCGCTGAGCACCGCCGAAGGGTAGTGGTTGGCGGCTGTTGGACGGAGGGGTGCCGCGAACTTCAGGGCGCGGCGTCGAGCGTGGCGTTGACGAGCGCGTCGGCCGCTGCGTTCTGCTCCCGCGGGACCGAGCGGATCGACCAGTGCTCGAACGCGCCGAGTGCGGCGAGCGCCTCCGCATGCAGCGGGCGCATGGCCGGGTGCTTCACCTTGTAGAGGCCGCTGAGCTGCTTGGCGACCAGTTCGGAGTCGTTGATCAGCTCCACCTCGGTCGCGCCGAGCTCGCTCGCCCGTCGCAGGCCGAGCAGCAGCCCGCGATATTCGGCGACGTTGTTCGTCGCGACCCCCAGCAACTCGCTGGCCTGCGCGAGCAGTTCACCATCCGCTCCGCGGATCACCGCCGCACCGGCGGCGGGTCCGGGATTGCCCCGTGAGCCGCCGTCGACGTGGACGACGACCTTCACGCCGCGGAGGTCAGCGATCCTTCGCCGTGCAGCGGTGCGAACTCGCCGCCGGCGCGCCGGCGGCGGCGGTCACGGACCTCGCGCTGCTGGCGCACTTCTGCGTCTGTGGTGGCCACGCGCGAGCGGCGCTCGCCGTGGCGGCGGTCGACGATCACCGTGACGTCATCCTGATCGGCGTAGTGGGCCGTCAGCTTGTCGAACAGCTGATCTTCGAGCTCGCGCGGGACAACCGAGTAAATCATGCCGCCCAGCTTACACTGCGAGCGCAAGTCGGCCGTCAGGATCGGCGGCGGCATTCGCCTCGGCCAATTCGCCGTCCAGCTCGGTCAGCTCGTAGCCCTGGCCGCGGCGATGCACGATATCGCCTTCGAGGTCGGCCTCGAAGCGGTACCAGCAGAGCTCCCAGGCGACAAGTACCTCGACCAGCACCTCGTCGTGCACGGGCCCGACGTGCACGTAGGGAGCACCCAGCGAGCGGATCACGCCGAACAACGTCTTCGGGTGCTCGCTCGCGTTGAACAGCGTCACCGCGCGCGCCAGCTGCCCGCGCTGGTCGGCGGGTACGGCGCGCACATGGCGCTCGGAGGCGGACATCTCGACGTGATCGCCGGCGCCCGCCGCGTGGCTGTCGTCCAGGCGCGCACGCAGCCGCCCAACGAGCGAGCGCGCCCGTACGCTGCGGGTTGCCAGCGCGTCGGCCACCGGCGCGCCCTCACGCACCCAGCCCTCGCCGAGCGCGCGCACCGTGCACAGTTCGCAGACGGTGTGCAGTCCGCTGCCGCTGCGAAACGCCGCCGCGTGTTCGCCGCGCAGGAGCCTGCGGCCGCAGACCTCGCACGTGACCGGCTGCTGACTGGTCTGCAGTTGACGCGTCGCCATCGCGCCCACCTTAGCGCAGCGCGCTGCGAGCGACGGGCCGGCGCGTTACGCGCGCACCGGCTCCTCGGCTGCTGCCCCCAGCACCTTCGAGACGAGGTGGGCTGGAACCTCCTCGTAACGCAGGAACTCCATCGTGTAGTCGCCCTGGCCGCCGGTGATCGAGCGCAGATCCGGGGCGTACGCGAGCAGTTCGGACATCGGCAGCTCAGCCTTGATCTCGGTGATCGAGCCATTGGGCTCCATGCCCTGCGGACGCCCGCGGCGAGAGTTCAGGTCGCCGATCACATCGCCGACGGTGTCCTCGGGGACAGAGATCGTGACCAGCATGATCGGCTCCAGCAGAACCGGGCTGGCCTGCTCCAGTGCCTGCTTCATCGCCAGCGAGCCCGCCAGTTTGAAGGCGAGCTCGGAGGAGTCGACGCTGTGAAAGGACCCGTCGAAGAGGGTCACCCGCACATCCTTGACGGGATACCCCGCCAGCACGCCGTGCTCCATCGCCTCGCGCACGCCCTTCTCGACCGCCGGGATGAAGGAGCCGGGAATCGCGCCACCCTTGATGCGGTCGACGAACTCGAAGCCGGCGCCCGCCTCGAGCGGTTCGATCTCGATGTGGCAATCGCCGAACTGACCGCGGCCCCCGGACTGCTTCTTGTGACGCCCGTGCGCCTTCGCACCGGCGCGAATCGTCTCCTGGTAGGGCACCCGCGGCGGCTTCAGCGTCACCTCCGCACCGAAGCGCGAACGCAGGCGGTCGACGATCACCTCGACGTGGATCTGAGAGAGGCCGGCGACGATCTGCTGGCCGGTCTGCGCGTCGCGGTGCAGATCGATCGTCGGATCCTCCTCCTGCAGCCGGCGCAGCGAGGTGAACACCTTGTCCTCATCGCCCTTCGTCTTCGGCTCGATCGCAAATGCCATCACCGGCGCCGGGAGCCGCTCGGTGGGCATCACGATCGGCTGCTCACGCGCCGCCAACCAGTCGCCGGCGCGCGTGTCCTTCAGCTTCGCGACGCCGCCGATGTCGCCCGGCCCGAAGGAGTCGGCGGTCGTCGTCCCCTTGCCGGCGAACACGATCAGCTGACCGATCCGCTCCTTTGCGTGTGTCCGCGTGTTGGCCAGCTGGGTGTCGTGCGCCAGCGTCCCCTGGTAGACCCGCAGAAGGTTGATACGCCCTGCGAACGGGTCAGCGCGAGTCTTGAACACGTAGGCGAAGAGCTCGCGCTCGGGAAGCGGCTCCAGGGTGATCTCGTCGGTCTCGAAGGCGCCGTGCTCGACCGGCGACGGAAGGTCCTCGACGATCGCTTCGAGCAGGCGATTCGTTCCCAGGTTGCGCGTCGCGACGCCGCAGACGACGGGAAAGATCGAGCCGTGGTTGGTCCCGCGCCCCAGCGCGTCGACGATCTCCTCGTGGGAGATCTCGGCCCCCTCCAGGTAGCGCTCCATCAGCTCGTCGGAGACCTCCGCAACCTCATCGAGCAGCTTCTCGCGGTACTCCTGCGCCCTCGCGCTCTCCTCGTCCGGGATCTCGATTTCGGTCGCGTTGCCGCGGCCGGCTCCCTCATAGCGATAGGCGCGCATGTCGACGAGGTCGATCACACCGTTGCACGCCTGCTCGCTGCCGATCGGGATCTCGGTCGCAACCACGTGCGGGCCGAACGCGGACTTGAGCGATTCGAGCGTGCGGTAGAAGTCGGCGCGTTCACGGTCGAGCATGTTGACGAAGAGCATTCGTGCGATATCGCGTTCGGCGGCGACCTTCCACAGCCGCCGCGTCGTGACCTCGGCGCCCATCACGGCGTTGATCACGAAGACCGCTGACTCGCACACGCGCAGCGCTCCGAGCGCATCGGCGATGAAGCTCGGTTCCCCCGGGGTGTCCAGCAGGTTGACCTTGCAGCCAGACCACTCGAACGAGCTGAGCGTCATCGAGATCGACATCTGTCGCGCCTGCTCGTCGGCCTCGGTATCGGATGCGCTCGTGCCGTCGCTCACCGAGCCCAGACGCCCGAGCACGCCGGCCTCGAACAACAGCGCCTCGTGCAAAGAGGTCTTGCCGGTGCCGCGATGGCCGACGAGGGCCACATTGCGAATCGCTTCCGCGCTGTACGCCATGCGATCTCTCCTCTGCTTCGGGGCGCTCAACATAGCGCGAACGCGCGCCGCCGGACTGGTGGGATCAGCGCCCGGCTGTGAGGTGAGAGCGCAATCCGAGCACCGCCTTGGTGTGCAGTTGCGAGACGCGCGACTCGGTCACGCGCAGAACCTCGCCGATCTCACGCAGTGTGAGGTTCTCGTAGTAGTAGAGCGCGATCACCAGCTTCTCGCGCTCGGGGAGCCGCTCCAGGGCCTCGGCGATCCGGTCGCGAAGCTCGTTCTGCTCGACGATCCGCTCAGGGTCCGGAGCATTCGAGTCGCTCAGGGTATCGAGCAGCGACATGCTGTCGCCGCTGGAATCCGATGGGCTCCAGAGCTCGTCGAGCGCCCGGATCGAGGAGTTCGCGATCTGCAGCAGGGCGCTGCGAAACTCCTCGACGCTCATTTCCAGTTCGTCTGCGAGCTCCTCGTCGGTCGGCACGCGCTGCAGCTTCGCCTCGAGCTTGACGTTGGCGCGCTCGATCTGGCGTGCGCGGGCCCGAACCGAGCGGGGCACCCAGTCGAGCGCCCGCAGCTCGTCGAGGATCGCCCCCTTGATGCGCGTGATCGCGTAGGTCTCGAAGCGGATCTCGCGGCTGAGGTCGAAGCGCTCGATCGCGGCGATCAGGCCCCCCAGGCCGTAGGAGATCAGGTCGGCCTCATCGACGTGCGCCGGAAGGCCGGCGCCCATGCGCCCGGCGACGTATTTGACCAACGGCGAGTACGCCACGACCAGCCTGTCGCGCGCCTTTTGATCGTTCGACGTCTTGTAGCGCCGCCACAGATCACGGAGCTCGACCGCTTTTACGTTCGTCTGCACAGGACTCCCGGGATCCGGCTGACCGAGCCAGCTACGCTCGCGGATGACTGCTTGCGTAGGCGCGCCTCAGGCGCGCAGACTCTACTTGAGTGTAGACCTGTGTCGTCGAAATGCTCGAATGGCCGAGCAGTTCCTGGATCGCCCGCAGGTCGGCGCCGCCGTTGAGCAGATGTGTGGCGAAGGAGTGCCGCAGCGCGTGCGGATGCACCGCACCGCCCAATCCGGCCCGCATGGACCAGATTCGCAGCCGCCGGCGCACGTCCGAGGTCGACAGTGGCAGGCCCGATTTGGACAGCAGCAGCGCCCGTTGCTGGTCGTGTACGAGCGCCGGCCGGGCGCGCTCGAGGTAGCGCATCAGCGCACGCAGCGCCGGCTCCCCGACCGGCACCAAGCGCGTTTTCGAGCCCTTGCCCTCGATCCGAACCTGCTCGGCGTCGAAGTCCACCGAGTCGACCGTCAGCGTCACAAGCTCCTCCGCACGCAATCCGGAGGCGTAGGCCAGCTCGAGCATCGCGCGGTCGCGCAGCTCAAGCGGCGTGCTCAGCGGGATCCTGTCGAGCAACTGCGCCAGCTCGTCGGGGCGCAGCACGTGCGGCAGCGAGCGCGGGCGCTTTGGCAGCGTCAGCAGCTCCGCGGGGTTTGAGGCGACCACACCGTGCTCGCGCAGCATCCGGTAGAACGCGCGAAGCGAGGCGACGTTGCGCGCCAGTGAGCTCGGGCTCAAGCCGCCCTGCGACAGACTCGCGGCATAGCGCCGCAGCATGCGCGCGTCGACGGCGGCCGGTTCAAGACTGCGCGCCGCGCACCATCGCGCAAAGCGAGCGAGGTCGCTCCCGTAGGCGCGCCTCGTCTTCTCAGCCGCGGCGCGAAGACCGAGGTCGGCGTCGAAGTCGCGCAGTGCCTCCGCCCAGGGCTCCGCCGGCATGCCCGGCGCGAGTGCTGTCACCATCGTCACGATTGTCCCTTGTTCGGCGGAAGCGCCCGGCGACCTTCCGCAGATCGCCGTCGCCAAACGTCAGGGGCGTGGCGCCGGCGTGCACGGGGATGCCGGCGCGCCGTGCGCGTCAGATCGTGATCGCGCCGTGCGACGCGCTCGAGACCACGCGCGCGTACTTCCGCAGCACCCCGGTCAGGTCGGGGTTTGGCGGGGGCTCGTAGGCCGCGACCCGCTCAGCGATCTCCGCTTCGCTGAGCGCCACATCGAGTCTGCGCGCGTCGACGTCGAAGGTGATCTCGTCGCCGTCGCGCACCGCCGCGATCGGTCCGCCGCGCACAGCCTCCGGCGCGACGTGACCGGCCATCAGTCCGTGCGTCGCACCGGAGAAACGCCCGTCCGTCAGCAGTGCGACGTACTCGCCGAGCCCGGCGCCGCTGAGCGCCGCGGTGACGGCGAGCATCTCCCGCATGCCGGGGCCACCGGCCGGCCCCTCGTTACGGATCACGATCACATCCCCGGCGGAGATCGCGCCTGCAGTCACCGCAGCCATCGCGGCCTCCTCACCCTCGAACACGCGCGCGGGCCCGCGATGGTGGCGGCGCTCGTGGCCGGCGAGCTTCACGACGCAGCCCTCGGGCGCGAGGTTGCCGCGGAGGATCGCGAGACCGCCGGTCGTCTTGATCGGATTGGCGAGCGGCCGGATCACCTCCTGCCCTGGCGTTTCACGCGCCGCTGCGGCGATTTCGCCGATCGTCTGCCCGGTCACCGTCGGTGCATCCTCGTGCAGCAGCCCGGCCTGGGCGAGTCGCTGGGCGAGCAGGGCGACACCGCCGGCCCGATAGAGGTCAACCGCGACGAAGCGCCCGCCCGGCTTGAGGTCGCACAGCAGCGGCGTTCGCTCGCTGATCGTGTCGAAGTCGTCGATCTCGAGCTCCACACCGGCCTCGCGCGCGAGTGCAAGCAGGTGCAGGACGCCGTTGGTGGAACCGCCGCTGGCGGCTATCGCCGTGATCGCATTCTCGATGCCGCGGCGAGTGATCATCTCGCTGGGGCGCATCCCGCGCCGCAGCACGTCGACGACGAGCGCGCCCGAGGCGCGCGCCGCCGCCGGCTTGGTCGGCTCCTGCGCCGGCATCAGGGAGTCGCCGATCGGCGAGATCCCGAGCATCTCGTACGCCATCGCCATCGTGTTGGCGGTGAACTGTCCGCCGCATGCCCCGGCGCCCGGCGAGGCGACGCTCTCCAGCTCGGCCAGCTCGTCGTCGGTCATCCGGCCGGCGGCGTGGGCGCCGACAGCCTCGAAGACGTCCTGAATCGTGACGTCGTGGCCCTGGAAGCGCCCGGGTGGGATCGATCCGCCGTAGATCATCACGGCGGGGACATCGAGCCGCGCGAGCGCCATCACCGTCCCCGGGATCGTCTTGTCGCAGCCCGACAGCGCGACCATCGCGTCGAAGTAGTGGCCGCGGCCGACCAGTTCGATCGAGTCGGCGATCACCTCGCGCGAGACCAGCGAGGTCTTCATGCCGGCCGTGCCCATCGTGATCCCGTCGGAGATCGCGATCGTGTTGAGCTCCATCGGCGTGCCGCCCGCAGCGCGAATGCCGTCCTTGACCGCTGCCGCGAGAGCGCGGAGGTGGAAGTTGCACGGCATCGTCTCGATCCACGTCGACGCGACGCCGACGATCGGCTTGGCAAGCGCCTCGTCGTCGTAGCCGATGCCCTTGAGGTATGCGCGTGCGGCAGCGCGCTCCGGCCCCTCGGTGAGCTGGCGACTGCGGTGCTTGAGGTCGAATCCGGTCGCCGTGCTCACGTGGCGGGAAGACTACTTGCGTCGCGCCGGCGCTGGCGCTCGCGTTCCCACCGCGAAAGGGCGGCGATGTCTGAGCGCACCACATCCGGGTCGAGCTGGCGTCCGGCGAGGTGGAGGTTCGCGTTCTCGATCAACCTGCGCTCGTCGGCCGTCAGCGCCATCCACTTCGCCAGCACGTCGTCGGAGGGGGGAAGCCGGCCGCTGCCGAAGGGCCGCTCATGGTCGGGGAAGTCGACGCAGTACTCGCTGAGCAGCCGCGAGCTGCGGGGAACGTAGGCGACGATCGGCTTGTGCGGGTAGATCAGGTAGGCATACGGGGCGACGCCGTGGCCTGCCCCGGTTCCGGATCCGTCGCTGCCCCACACGCGCAGGAAGCCGAGATCGCGGTACATCTCCCAGTCCTCCTCGTCGACGCACGAGCGCAGCAGCTCACGCGCGCGCTGCTCGGCGCGCCGCTCGCGTCCGGGGTCGTATGCCGCAACCTCCTCCCCCCAGCCGGCCGCCAGATGCGCACGCCAGCGCGCAAGTTGCGGCTTCAGCTCCGGCGCAACCACGTCCCAGGCGAGCACGACGGCAACCACCGCACAGACGCCGAGGGCAGCCAGCACGAGCTTCAGCCTCAGCGGCCGCCGGCGGCGCGCGGGAAGAAGATCACGCGATCGGCGTCGCGCGGAATCTCGTCGAACGCGCGCACGAGCTCGGCCTGCCGCCGGCCGTCGGGCGCAACCACCGGAACCGCCGCCCACATCCCCTGATCGAGCTGCGCGCGGAAGGCCTCGATCAACTCAAGCTCCTGTTCGGCAATCTCAACGTCGCCTTCGGCGATGAGCACCTCTCCATGCCCGGGCTTCATCCGGAGCAGCCGCATCGGGCGATTATCGCAAACAGCGCAACCACCGCCAACCACGAGGTCCGTACGGGCCGTCATGCCACCACGGCGCGGCCGCCCCGCGGTCTGCCGCCTGCGGGCCGCGCCCTCAGCAGCGTCGCCACGGCCGCGAGACTTGGCAGGCCGGCAACCGGCAGGGCTCCGATCGCGTGAGCTTCGCGGAGGTCCGCCTGCGCGACGACGAGCCCGGACAGCCCTGCGGCCGCGGCGGCCTGCGTAACCGCAGACACCGACGGGCAGGCGCGCAGGTCACCACCGAGCCCAAGCTCTGCGAACAGGCCGATCGCTCCCAGTCTCTCGGGATCGAACTCGTCCTGTACGGCGAGCACGCAGCACGCGAGCACGAGGTCGAATGCGGGCCCGCTTCGCGGCGCGGAGCCGCTCGCGAGATTCGCCGTGAGGCGTTTGCGCGGAAATGCGAAGCCGCTGTTGAGCACCGCCGCCTGCACCCGCTCGCGTGCGTCGCGCGCCGGCGCGCCGGCGAGACCGATCAATGCGAATCCCGGCAGCCCGCCGCGCGCGTCGAGCTCCACCCGCACGCGCTCGGCGGCGCCGCCGCCGACTGCAAAGCCGTTGCCGTGCACGAGCATCCATCAATCACAGCAGCCGACGGGGTAGGAACTCGTCGATCGCGCGCTCGATCGCAGCCGGCGGTGCGGCTCCGTTGCGATGCGGTCTCGCGGACGCCCAAAAAGTGACCGCAGCCGCGTCTACGGTCGTGGCGTGGCTGAAACCGCCAGAGAGGTCCTCGGGCGCCTCGGCGAGCGACTCGCCCTCGAGCACTACGAGCGGCTGGGCTTCCGGCTGCTGGAGCGAAACCACCGTACCGCGGCCGGCGAGATCGACCTGATCGTCTGCGACGTCGCGACGACCGTGTTCGCCGAGGTCAAGACCCGGACCGCCGGGGGCCTGGATCCGCTGCTCTCGCTGACGGTTGCGAAACGGCGCCGCATGCGCAGGCTCGCCGCCGCCTGGCTCGCCGGCCACCCTGCGCGTCCCTACACTCCTGCGCTGCGGATCGACGCAGTGGCGGTGCTGATCGACGAGCGCGGCACACTCGTATCGCTCGAGCAGTTCGAGAACGTCGCCTGACGCTCGAGCCGGTTCTGGCGCGGGGCAGCTGCGGTGCCGATCGACGAGCGCGGCACACTCGTATCGCTCGAGCAGTTCGAGAACGTCGCCTGACGTTCGAGCTGGTACCGGCGCCGGGCTGACCCGACGTCGCGGGGCTACAGCGCCAGCCGCTCGTACGCGCTGGACTGGAACGACATGCGGTGCAGTGGGGAGACGCCCTGACGCGCGATCGCTGCCCGGTGCTCGGGCGTCGAGTAGCCGACGTGGGTCGCGAACTTCCAACCCGGATGGCGCTCGTCGGCGCGGCGCATGAATCGGTCGCGCGTGACCTTGGCGATGATCGAGGCGGCCGCAATCGCCGCGCTCGTCGCGTCGCCGTCGACGATCGCCCGCTGCTCGAAGCCGAATTCGGGAACCGCGAAGCCGTCGATCAGGCAGAGCGCACCCTCTCGCGCAACCGAGCTGAGCGCGTCGCGGAGCGCTTCGAGGTTCATCACGTGCAGCCCGCAGCCGTCGATGCTGCGCACGGAGCGCGACACGACGACGACCCGCCGCGCGCACGCCAGCACTCGCGGGTAGAGCTCCTCGCGCGCCGCGTGGTCATGCTGCTTGGAGTCGTTGAGCGCACTCAGCGAGCGCAGCTCGCGGGTGCTCAGCGCGTGGTGGTCGAACAGCACCGCCGCCGCGACGAGCGGCCCGGCCAGGCAGCCCCTGCCGGCCTCGTCGGCGCCGGCGACGAACCGCACGCCGAGCGCGCGATCGAAGGCGAACAGTCGATGCCCGCTGGTCCGCCGCCGAGCCGAACGTCGCGCCCTCGCGCTTGAGGGGCGCGACCCGGTTGGGCGGGCGGGCGACAAGCCGGCGGCACCCGCGCTAGAGGAAGCCGATCCGGTCTGGAGGCCAGTAGGTGAAGAACGCCTCTCCGATGATCCAGCTGCGCGGGACGGGTCCCCAGAACCGGCTGTCGTCGGAGTAGTCACGATTGTCGCCCATCATGAAGTAGTAACCGGCCGGAATCGTGATCGGCGTCGGGTAGTTGCAGTCCGGGTTGGTCGGGGTGCAGCCACTGAAGCTGGCGTACTTCGCGGACTCGCGCTTGCCGTTGAGGTAGACGCGGCCATCGATGATCTTGAGCGTGTCGCCGGGCCCGGCCACGACACGCTTGATGTAGTTCTCGCTCGACTCCCCCGTGGTCGGTCGGTCGCAGGCCTGGCCGGGCTTCTCATCGGTGTCGCCGCAGATCTGCGCCGGGGCACCGACGGGCGGGTGGAAAACGACGATGTCTCCCACCGACGGAGCGAAGAAGTCGTTGCCGATGCGGTCCACGAGGACACGCTGTCCGATCGCGAGGGTCGGCTTCATCGATCCGCTCGGAATTCGGTAGGGCTTGACGACGAACGCCTGCAGACCGAACGCGAGCGCGAGCGCGATCACGACGATCAGGATGAATTCGACGGCCTGGCTGCCGCGCGCGATCCGCCGGAGACTCACGCCGGATCGTCGGACAAGACAGCCTCCGGCTCCGCCGGATCGCCGTCCTCGCCCGGCTGAGCAGCGGCTTCGCCCGAGTCGTCCGAGCTGCCCTGCGGCTCCTCCGCCGCGTCATTGGCCGCCACCGGTTCGTCGTCCTCGGCTGCTCCGGCGTCGGCCGGTTCAGCGTCGGCTATCTCCGTTGCCACCGCCTGGGCCTCAGGCTCCTCCGCGAGTGTGTCCTGCGCCGGCACCTCACCACCCTCAGCGTCAACCTCGGCCGCCTGCGACCCGGCCGCCCGCGACCCGGCCGCCCGCGATTCGGCCGCCCGCGATTCGGGCGCCTGCGATTCGGGCGCATCGGACTCGGCCGTCTCGAGCTCGGGCACCTCCTGCCCATCGCCGGCGTCGTCGACTTGAAACTCGGAATCGTCGGGGCGGGCGTGCAGCAGACCGGGCTCGATCGACTCCTCGGGCCCGACGTAGCCGCGTTCGCGGACGCGCGCCGCCTTGCCGACGCGGTCGCGCAGGTAGTAGAGCTTGGCGCGGCGCACGTCGCCGCGCGCAGCGACCTCGATCCGCTCGATCTTGGGCGAGTGCAGCGGGAAGGTCCGCTCGACGCCGACGCCGAAGGACTGCTTGCGCACGGTGAAGGTCTCGCGCACGCCCTGGCCCTGTCGCTTGATCGCGACTCCCTCGAAGACCTGCGTGCGCCGGCGCGTGCCCTCGATCACGATGAAATGCACACGAAGACGGTCACCGGCCCGGAACTCGGGGACCCGGCGCAGCTGGGCGCGCTCGATGGTGTCGATGACGGTGCTCATGGAGAGAAGGCGCGCACGACGCTCACGCCGGCGCGCTCCCGAATCCTAGCGCGCTCGCTTCTGCCTCGCCCGCGCCGCGGCGGCGCCGGGTCGGCTCAGGCGCGCTCTCGGGCCTGCTGCAGGCGCCAGCGGCGAATCTCCTCGTGGTGGCCCGAGAGCAGGACGTCCGGCACGCGCCAGCCGCGAAACTCCGCCGGCCTGGTGTACTGCGGGTACTCCGGCTGCCCCTCGAGCGCCTCGCTGAAGGACTCCTCGAGGACCGAATCGGGATGGCCCAGAGCGCCCGGGAGATGACGCAGCACGGCGTCGGCGCAGACCATCGCGGCGAGCTCGCCGCCGGCCAGGACGTAGCGTCCGATCGAAACGACGTCGCTGGCGAAATGCTCGACGATCCGCTCGTCGAAGCCCTCGTAGCGCCCGCAGAGGAAGGTCAGCGCGCCCTCGCCGGCGAGCTCCTGCACGAGCGCGTCATCGAGCAGCCGTCCGCCCGGGCTGAGCGCGATGACGCGGCGGCGGCCGCGCAACGCGGTCGCGTCACAGCCGTAGTGGCCGCTCAGCGCGGCGTCCATCACGTCGACGCGCAGAACCATGCCGGCGCCGCCGCCGAAGGGAGCGTCATCGACCTGCCCGCCGCCCAGAGGCGTGTGGTCGCGCGGGTTGATCAGCGTCAGCGTGGTGCCCGCCGCGAGCGCGTTGGCGACGTGACGCTGAGCGCGAAACCAGTCGAACCAGTCGGGGAACAGGGTGACGATGTCGAGTTTCACGATGCCTCCCCGAGGAAGCGCAGGTCGACGTCGATCCGGCGTGCCGAGACGTCGACGGTGCGGATCGCGTCGCGCACAAGCGGCACCAGCAGGTCGGCGCCGCCCTGTGTGCGCGCCACCTCGAGGCACTCGCACGAGGGCAGGGCGAGCAGCCGGCGCACGACGCCGAGCTCTCGCTCGCCGTCGAACACGCGCGCCCCCTCGAGCTCCTCCGCCCACCACTCGTCAGGCCCGAGCGGCGCTCGTGCCGGCGGGGCCGCGCGAAGCTCCTGCCCCCGCAGCGCCTCGGCCCCGTCGCGGTCCTCGCAACCCGCGAGGCGGAGGATCGGGCGCGCCTGCGTGCCGGCGCGCCTGACGATCTCTCGCTCCAGGCCGCCGACCGTGACCGTCGCTCCCAACTCGAGCAGCCCGGCGTCCGCGAGGCCGACGTAAAAGCTTCCGTCCAGCCCGTGTGGACGCCCGACGATGCCGGCGACCGTCCAGGAGCCCGGCGCGCTGAACTCGCCGGCCAAACTAGTCCACGATGTCGACGACCACGCGCTGCCCGTCGCCGGACGCCATCGCGGCGAGCACGCACCGCAGCGCCGCAGCGGTGCGCCCGCCGCGCCCGATCACCTTGCCGTAGTCGTCGGGCCCGACGGCGAGCTCGAGCACGATCGTGCCGTCGCGCTCCTCGAAGCGCTCGACCTCCACCTGCTCGGGATCGTCAACAAGCCCCTCCGCGAGGTACTCGAGCAACTCGGTCGGATCCATGGCGCGAAGTGCCGGCTCAGCTGGCGATGCCGTGGATGCGCAGCAGCTTGCGCACGGTCTGCGACGGCTGCGCTCCGCGCGCGAGCCAATCGCGCACGCGCGCCTCGTCGAGCGTGATCGTCGACGGATTGGTCTGCGGGTTGTAATGCCCGACGGTCTCGATTACGCGCCCGTCGCGCTTGGACCGCTGGTCGGCGACGACGACTCGCCACACCGGATCCTTGCGTCCCCCGACGCGGGTCAGCCTCAGTCGTACAGCCACGTTGTCCCTTCGATCAATGGAAAGCGGTCCATCACCTTAGCTGACCGGCCCGCCGCGGCGGTTCCCGAAACGCCGTCCGGCATTCGCACCGCCGAGCCCCACCGCTGCGCGGTCCAGGCGTTCGGAGCGCCACGCCTCGCGGCGCGAGAGTGCGTCGCGGCGCCGTCGGCAGAGCGCCCGCTCAGCGCTGCTGGCGCATCATCGCGCCGAGATCGGGCATCCGCCCGCGGCCGACCTGGCGCATCACCTTGCGCACCGCCGCGAACTGCTTGACGATCTGATTGACCGCCTGCACGCTGGTCCCCGAGCCGCGCGCGATCCGCAGGCGCCGCGAGCCCTTGATCAAATCGGGTCGCCGGCGCTCCTCCGGTGTCATCGAGAGGATGATCGCCTCGATCCGGTCGATCTCACGCTCGTCCACGTTCATCCCACGCATCTGGGCGCCGACTCCAGGAAGCATGCCCAAAAGGCCCTGCAGCGGGCCCATGCGCCGCATCGTGCGCAGCTGGGCGAGAAAGTCCTCGAGGTCGAAATCGCCAGCCTTCAGACGCCGCTCGAGAGTCTTGGCCTCGCGTTCGTCGACCTCGCGTCCGGCCTTCTCGATCAGCGTCAGCACGTCGCCCATGCCGAGGATCCGCTGCGCCATTCGATCGGGGTGGAAGCGCTCGAACTGGTCGAGCTTCTCGCCCGTCGATGCGAACAGAATCGGCTTGCCGGTGACGACGCGCACCGACAGCGCGGCGCCGCCGCGAGCGTCGCCGTCGAGCTTGGTCAGCACGACGCCGTCGAAGTCGACCGCCTCGGCGAACTGCTCGGCCACGTTTACGGCGTCCTGGCCGGTCATCGCGTCGACTACGAAGAGGATCTGGTCGGGCGAGGTGGCATCGCGGATCGCGACGAGCTCTGCCATCAGCTCGCCGTCGATGTGCAGCCGGCCGGCGGTGTCGACGATCAGGACGTCCTTGCCGTCGGTGCGCGCGCGCTCAAGCGCCCAGCGCGCGATCTCGGGCGCCGAGTGCTCGGTGCCCTGCTCATACACGGTGGCGCCGGCCTGCTCGCCGACCAGGACGAGCTGCGCCACAGCGGCGGGACGATGCACGTCGCACGCCGCCAGCGCGACCGAGCTGTGGTACTCGGTGCGCAGCAGGCGGGCGAGCTTCGCGGCCGCCGTTGTCTTGCCGGACCCCTGCAGGCCCGCCATCAGGATCACCGTCGGCGGGCTCGAGGCGAAGGTTACGGCGGCGCCCTCGCCCCCCATCATCGCCGTGAGCTCGTCGTTGACGATCGCCACGACCTGCTGGCCGGGATTCAGCCGGCCGACTAGATCTGCGCCCAGGCAGCGCTCGCGGACCGTGTCCGTGAACTGCTTGACGACCTTGAAGTTGACGTCGGCCTCCAACAGCGCGAGACGGATCTCGCGCAGCGAGCGAGTGACGTCTTCCTCGCTGAGCACGCCGCGACCGCGCAGCCCCGAGAGGGCCGCCTGAAGCTTCTCCGAGAGCGAGTCGAACACGGCGTCAGCGCCCAGCGAGAGGCGTCACGGAGACTCGCCGCGCGCTTTGGAGCGCGAGCCTGCGGCTGCCTGGCGCCCCGCGCAGCGGGGAGGAGCCGGCGTCACTTCTCCTCGGACTTGGCCGGCCGCGCGCGGCTCAGCGAGTCACCGATGCCAGCGAACGCCTGCGTGAACTCCGATGGGATGACGAACACCTTGTTCGCCTCGCCCTGGGCGAGCTGGGGCAGCATCTGCAGGTACTGGTAGCTCAGCAGCTGCTGGTCGGGCTTGCCGGCGTGGATCGCCGCAAACACGGTGGCGATCGCCTTCGCCTCGCCCTCGGCCCGCAGGATCGCCGCCTGGCGCGCGCCCTCGGCCGTCAGCACGGCGGCCTGCTGCTCGCCCTCGGCCGTCAGGATCGCCGCCTGCTTGGTGCCCTCGGCGGTCAGGATCGCCGCGCGGCGGTCACGTTCCGCGCGCATCTGCTTCTCCATCGCCGCCTTGATGTCAGCCGGCGGGTCCACGGACTTGATCTCGACGCGGTTGATCCGGATGCCCCACTTGCCGGTGGCCTCGTCAAGCACGGCGCGCAGCTCCGTGTTCACCCCCTCACGGCTGGTCAGCGTCTGCTCGAGCGTCAGGCCGCCGATCACGTTGCGCAGGGTCGTCACCGTGAGCTGCTCGATCGCCTGCAGCGGGCTCGCGATCTCGTAGGTGGCGGCACGAGCGTCGTTGATCGTGAAATACAGCACCGTCTCGATGTTGACGACGACGTTGTCCTGCGTGATCACGGGCTGGGGCGAGAAGTTGACGACCTGTTCGCGCAGGTCGATCAGCGGCCGCACGCGGTCGATGAACGGCGTCACGAACGTGAGTCCCGGCTCGAGTGTGCGGTGATAGCGGCCGAGGCGCTCGAGTACCGCAGCGCGCGCCTGCGGGATCACTCGAATCGTCTTGGCTGCGAGCGCAAGCGCAACGACTACGAGCACTGCTACGACGATCAATCCGACCACGTGGGACTCCTCGCTAAGGCATGACGAGCGCCGTGGCGCCCCTGATCTCGACCACTTCGACGTGCTCCCCGGCGGGGATCACCTGTTCCTCGTCGTAGGCCCGCGCGGTCCACACCTCGCCCCCGATCTTCACCGTGCCGACTCCCTCGTTGTTTGCGATCCGTTCGAGCACGAGCGCCGGCTGGCCGACCAGCGCCGCGGCGCCTGTGCGAATCGCCGGCACTCCCTTGCGGTGGCGCACCGCGATCGGGCGCAGCAGCAGCAGGAACAGGATCGCCGCGGCCGCGAAGGCGACGACCGCAACCAGCCCGCCGGAGCCCAGCGCGGCGAGCACGGCGGCGACCGCTCCGCCGAAGGCGAACGGCGCGAGGTAGAACGAGTTCGTGTGCAGCTCGCCGAGCGTGAACGCAGCGGCCACGATCGTCCACAGCACCCATGAACCCATTCATCGATTATGGCGCGTCGCGACCCTCGGCGTGAGATCACGGCCGTGGCAAGGCCCAGCGCCGCCGTGAAAACCGGCGCGGCGGCGATCGGTCGCCGCGGCGCGCACCCACGCCGCAGCGGCGCGCTCACGCCAGGCCGATCAGCGCCCGCGCGAACTCCTCGGCGTCAAACGGGCGCAGGTCCTCGAGCTGCTCGCCCACGCCGATCAACTTGACCGGGATCCCGAGCTCGCGCGCGATCGCGATCGCGACCCCGCCCTTCGCGCTGCCGTCGAGCTTGGTCAGCACGATGCCGTCGACCGCCACCGCTGCGGCGAACAGCTCTGCCTGACGCACGCCGTTGCGCCCCGTCGTTGCGTCGATCGCCAGAAGCGTCTCGTGAGGGGCGCCGTCGAGTTGGCGGCCGATCACGCGGCGCACCTTCTCGAGCTCCCCCATCAGCGGCTCCTGGTTGTGCAGGCGACCGGCCGTGTCGATCAACACCACATCGTGCCCGCCGGCGCGTGCCCTCGCCAGCGCTTCGAACGCAACGGCTCCCGGATCCGCGCGCGGCTCGCCGACGACGATCTCGCAGCCCGCGCGCCGCGCCCACTCCGCCAGCTGCTCACCCGCAGCGGCGCGGTAGGTATCGGCGGCGACCAGCAGCACCGAGAGGCCGAAGTGCTCGCGCAACTGCCAGGCGAGCTTGCCGAGCGTGGTCGTCTTGCCGGTGCCGTTGACGCCGACCATCAGGACGACGGTGGGCGACGGACGCAGGTCGATCGCCGCGTCCGGCTCGTCGTCGCCGCCACGCGCGGTGCGGGCGAGGATCGACGCCAGGCGCTCGCGCAGATCGTCGCCGGCGAGTCGCTCGCGGCGCGCGGCGCTCGCCAGCTCCTCCACCACGGCGGCGGTGCTCTCGGCGCCCACGTCGGCGAGGATCAGGGCCTCTTCGAGCGCCTCCCAGTCACCCGCGTCGAGCGTCTGAGCCAAGCCCGCACCGAGCGCCTCGCGTGTTGCGCGCAGGCTGGCACGCAGGCGGCGAACGAAACCGCGCCGCTCCGATGTGCTCTCCTCCTCCTCTGACGGCGCGCGTCCAGTGTCACGGAGCACCAACAGCTCGGACCACTCGCGCGCCATCAGGCCGCGTCAGCTTCAACCTCGGCGAGGGCGTCGCGTCCCAGTCGGCGCGAGACCACCTTGGAGGTCCCGTCGCCGCCCATCGAGACGCCGTACAGCCAGTCGGCGGCCTCCATCGTGCGCTTCTGATGCGTAACGACGATGAACTGCGCACGCGAGCTGTGGCGGCGCAGCAGCGTGAGGAAGCGGTCGATGTTGAGGTCGTCGAGCGCCGCCTCGACCTCGTCGAGGATGTAGAACGGACAGGGCCGCGCGAGGAACACGGCGAACAGGAACGCGATCGCCGTCATCGACTTCTCACCGCCGGACAGAAGCGAGAGACGCTTCATCGATTTGCCGGCCGGCGTCACCTCGATCTCGACACCGAGCAGCTCGTCGGGGCCGAGGCCCTCGGCGGCAGCCTCCTGCGCGGCCGCCTCGAGCTCGGCGCCGTCCTCAGCATCCTGCGCTCCCTCCGGGAGCGCCTCGCCGCCGAGCACCGCCCGGGGAGCGGCCTGATCGCGCACGAGTCGCAGGCGCCCTCGCCCGCCCGGGAACACGTCGCCGACCAGCGCCTCGAAGTTCTCGGCGGCCGCGGCAAAGGTCTGCTGGAAGCTGTCCGCAATCTCGCGGTCGGTGTTGCGGATCAGCGCGCGCAGCTCGCGCAGCGCATTCTCGAGGTCGCTGCGCTGAGCTTCGAGCTCCTCGACGCGCTCGAGGGCCTCGCGATACTCCTCTGCCGCCAGCGGGTTCACGGGGCCCAGCGCCTCGCGGCGCCGACCGAGTCGCAGGACGCGGTCGCGCAACGCTGCGAGCTCGCTCTCGGGGAGCTCCTGATCGGCTGCCGTAGCCTCCAGGCCAAGGCGCGTCGCCAACTCGCTCAGTTCGCCCTCCGCCTCGGCCGCCTGGTCGCGAGCCTGCTGCGCGCCGACCTCGGCGGCGGTCACGGTCTCCGCCAGCTCGCGCAGGCGCGCCTGCAGGCCGGTCTCCTCGCCGGCGCACTCGCGCAGAGCGCCCGCCAGCGCCTCGCCGGCCTCGCTGTCGGCCTGAAGCTCGCGCTCGAATCCGAGCACGACCGCCTCGAGCGCGGCGCCGAGGGAATCGAGCGCGGCCACCAGCCGCACCGCGGCGGGCCGCAGCTCACCATCGTCGAGCGCCTGCGCGGCGAGCGCCGCGAGGCGCTGCTCGCGCGCGCTGCGCTCGCGTTCGATCCGCTCCACCGCGCGCTGCTCGGCGGCCCGTTCGCCAGCGAGCTGCGCGCGGCGTACCGCCGCTTCGCCCTGATCGGGGGCGTTGCGGCGCTGCTCGATCAACCAGCTCGCGCGGCGTTGCGCCTCGAGCGTCTCCGCGTGCCTACGATCGGCCTCGCGGCTGCGCGCGTCAGCGGCCTCGCGCTCCTCGAGCGCCGCCGCGACCTGCTCCTGCGCGCCCTGTGCGACCGCGAGCGCCGTCTGCTCACTCTGCGCGGTGCGCTCGGCCTCGACCAGCAGCGACTCGCGGCGATTGCGCTGCTCGAGCGCCCGCTCGCGGCCACCGCTCGGCGCCTGTCGCAGCTCGCCGCGAGCGGCGCTCCAGACGCGCCCGGCGCGCGTCACCGCGGTCCCGGTGAAGCCTGCGGGTAGCTGCGCCAGGTCCTCGACGACCCAGGTGTCAGCCAGCAGCCGAGCGGCCGCCTCGAGCACCGCCGGCTCGCCGCTGAGCAGCTCGAGCAGCGGCAGGGCACCTGCAAGCGGAGGCGGGCCGGCGGCGGGCGGCGGCGAACCCCGATCGAGCACGAGCGCGCGCGCACCCTCCTCGCCGGCGCGCGCCAGCAGGGCGTCCGCCTGCGCGCGATCGGCGACGACAGCGGCCGACAGCGAACCGCCGAGCGTCGCCGCGAGTGCGAGCTCGTAGCCCGCGGCCACGCTCAGAACACCCTCCAGCGCGTCGGCCGAGGCGCCTGCGGCCGCGTGGCTGCGCAGGAACTGGTTGACGCCGGCGAGCTGTGCGCCGACCGCAGCCGCCTCGCGCCTGGCTTGCTCGACGGCCCGCTCGGCCGCGCGCAGCGCCTCGCGGGCGGCGGCGACCGCCGTTTCGGCGACGGCGCTCTCTCGTGCGAGCTGCTCGCGCTCCGCAGCGATCCCCTCGACCACACTCGCAGTCGCGGCGTGCTGTGCCTCGAGCTCCGCCAGCTCGCCTGCGAGCTCCTGCTCGCGCCGGCGGTCCAGCAGCGCCAGCTCGGCGTCGAGCTGTTCGATCCGCGCGGCGCCGGAGCTCTCCTCGATGCCGGTGCGCGCCTGCAGGTCCGCCAGTTCGGCCTCGCGGCGCTGGCCTCGTGCCTGCAGTGTGGCCGCGAGCGCGCGAGCCTGCTCGAGCCGCATCGCGATCCGCTCGCGCGCGGAGCGCGCCGCAAACGCCCGGCCGGCGATCGCGTCGTGACGCTCGCTGCGCTGAGCGAGCGCCTGCTCGGCCTGCTCGCGTTGCGCTGCCACCTGCTCGATCTGGCCCTCCAGCGCCGCTCGCGTCGCGCGCACCCGGGCGACGGTCGCCTCGCCCTGCGCGAGGCGCTCGCGCCGCACCCGCAGATCCTCACGCGTGATCGCCCAGCGGGCCTCGAGCGTCTGGCGCTCGAGGCGCTCGTGCAGCTCAGCGGCCTCGGCCTGGCGCTTGAGCGGGCGCAGCCGCCCGCGTGCCTCGCGCTCGACGTCGAGCGCGCGGTCGAGGTTCTCCTCCACGCGCTCGAGCTTCAGCTGCGCGCGCCGGCGGCGCTTTCGATGCTTGCCCAGCCCGGCCGCCTCCTCGATCAGGAGCCTGCGGTCGCGCGGCTTGGAGGTCACGATCGCCTCAACCCGGCCCTGCGAGATGACCGAATGTGCCTCCTTGCCGAGACCCGTGTCAGAGAGCAGCTCGAGCACGTCCACGAGACGGCAGTGAGCGCCGTTGAGCCGGTACTCGCCCTCGCCGGCGCGGTTGTAGCGGCGCAGGATCGAGACCTCGCTCGCCCCGTCGGCGATCGTCGCGTCTGCGTTGTCGAGCACCAGTTCGACCTCGGCCTCGCCGCGCGCCTGGATGCCGTGCCCCCCCGCGAAGATCACGTCCGCCATCGAGTGGCCACGAACCGCGAGCGGGGACTGCTCGCCGAGCGCCCACAGCACCGCGTCGGTGATGTTGGACTTGCCCGACCCGTTGGGACCGACGATCACGCTGACGCCCTCGCCGAACTCCAGCCGCGTGCGATCGGGGAAGGACTTGAAGCCCTTGATCGTGATCGACTTCAGATGCATCGCGGGCTCACTCCGCCGCGGGCGCCGGCGGTGGGCCGGCCTGCGCAAGCGCGTCCAGCGCGCGGCGGGCGGCGTCCTGTTCGGCGAGCTTCTTGCTGCGCCCAGAGCCCTGCGCGATCTGCGTCTCGCCGATCATCGCCACCACGGCGAAGGTGCGGTCGTGCGGCGGCCCGGACTGCTCGGCGACCTCGTAGAGGACCGTCTCGCCGCCACGTGCCAGCCGCTCCTGCAGCGCGGACTTGAAATCCACCGGGTGCTCCAGCGCCTCCTCGATCTGTTCGGCGAAGGCCTCGGCGACGGCCGCCGAGGTGCGTTCGAAGCCGGCGCTGAGGTAGCAGGCGCCGATCACCGCCTCGATCACCGAGGCCAGCACGCGCTCGGTTCCGACCACGGCGGCCGCGGCCGCTGCGGTACCCGCCGGCGCTGCCGCACGCAGCAGCTCCGGCACCCCGAGCTGCTCGGCCACCGCACGGCAGGCCGGTCCTGACACCGCCTGCGCGCGGATCTTCGTCAGCCGTCCGGCACCGAACTGCTCGGCCTCCAGGCGCGGATAGAGGTGCGTCGTGACCGACAGCGCAAGCACGCTGTCCCCCAGAAACGCAAGTCGCGCGTAGGAGTCGCTGCGCCGTGCTGTCCATGAGGCGTGCGTGAAGACCTGCCGGTAGAGGTCCTCCGGCAGTTCCGCCATCAGTTCGCGCAGACGCTTCAGCGGTCAGCGGCGTGAGAGAGGACGAAGTCGATGGCCGACTCGACGGTCAGGAGCTGCGCCGCCTGCTCGTCGGAGACCTTCACGCCATAGGTGTCGTCGAGCTCCTGCACGAGCGTGTACAGGTCGAGCGAGTCCGCCGCGAGATCCTCTCGAAAACGGGTCGACGGGGTGATCGTCGCCGGATCGAGCTCGAGCTCGTCGGCGAGATGCGCCCGGATCATGTCAAGCACCTGTTCGCGGGTCATACGTCTCCGCTCAGCACCGTAGCGCCCGCCGCGGACGCGAGGTCAGCGCGTCGCAGCGCCCCGGCGGCCTCCAGCGCACTGTGGGTGCGCCCGACGAGATCCTCCTCCACACCGCGGCGCGCGCGCAGGATCGCCCGCGCGATGCCGTTGCGGGTGAAGCTCCCGTGTGCCAGCACCCCCAGCTGGCGCAGCCCGAGCAGGTAGGCGCCGCCCTGTCGCTCCGGGTCGATTTCCTCGCGAAACGCACGCAGGCCGCTCTGCAGCAGCATCCCGCCGACGCGCCCCCGTGCGGACGCCAGGGCGACATCGCGGATCGCGCCGAGCGTGGCCTGCGAAACCCCCTCGACGAGCTTGAGTGCGACGTTACCGGTGAAACCGTCGGTCACCACGACGTCGGCGATGCCCTGCGTGAGGCCGCTGCCCTCGACGTTTCCCACGAAGGTGAGCGCCTCGCTGCCGGCGCACTGGGCGAGCAGCCGCGCGTGGGTCTCGAGCACCAGCTGGCTGCCGCGCTCGGCCTCGGATCCGTTGGAGAGCAGGCCGACCCGCGGCCGTGCGACGCCGAGCACGGCGCTGGCGTAGGCCGCCCCCATGAAGGCGAACTGCACGAGGATCTCCGGGCGCACGTCGGCGTTTGCGCCGACGTCGAGCAGCGTTACCGGCCGCCCCGGTACCGGCAGCGTCAACGCCAGCGCCGGGCGGTGCACGCCGGGCGCGCGTCTGATCTGCATCGACCCGGCGACCAGAGCCGCGCCGGTCGAGCCGTTGCAGACGAGCGCCTGCGCGCGGCCCTCCCCGACCGCGCGTGCGGCCGCCACGATCGAGGCCTCCGGTGTGTTGCGCACGGCGGCGACCGGATCTGGATCCTTCGCAATCGATATCGGGGCATCGATGATCGTGATGCCGCTGACGGCCTCGCCAAGCTCGCAGGCCGGCCCGAACAGCAGGATCTCGACTCCCTGCTGCGCGGCGATCCTCGCCCCCGCGGCGACCTCACCCGGCCCGAGATCGGCGCCGTTGGCGTCGACCGCGATGACCGTCACGTCTAGTCCTCCACTCCCACCCTGGTCAGCCTTCTCGGGGCGTCGGAGCTTCCGGGAGCGCTCACCTAGTGGTCGTGCTCGTGGTCGTGGTCGTGTTCCACCGGCGCGAGCACCTCGCGCCCCGCGTAGGTGCCGCAGACCGCGCACACGCGGTGCGGGCGCCGCGGACTGTGGCAGCGCGGGCACGAGTTCAGCGTCGGCGCGACGATCTTGTGCTGCGCGCGGCGCTTGGCGGTCCGGCTGTGCGACTGCTTTTGCTTTGGAGCCTGCATCGGCCGGCAAGCCTACCAGTCCGGGGCGCGGCGAACGCCTCCGCGAGCCGCCGCGAAGCTCAGAACGGGTCAGCGCAGCGCTTGCGCTCCTGGCGCTCCTCGGTCACAACCACCAGGTCCCAGGCGAGCCCCACCTTCGCGAGGCCGTTGATCAGGAGACCGGAGAGGTCGAGCTGGCGGCGGCCGAGACCGTGCACGGCCGAGCGCGGGAAGGCGTGGTGATTGTTGTGCCAGGACTCGCCGAAGGACAGCGGCGCCAGCCATGCGAGGTTGGTCGAATGGTCGGTCGTCTCGAAGTCGCGGTTGCCGAAGTAGTGGCACAGCGAGTTGATCGAGAAGGTCACGTGGTGGAGCACGAGGACCCGCACGGCGCCGCCCCACAAGAGCCCGGTCAGGGCGCCGTCGATCGTTCCGCCGGTCAGTGCCCAGCCGAGCCCGAACGGGATCGCCAGACCGGCGAGCACCCAGACTGCGAAGGTGCGGTCGACGAAACGCACGACGGGGTCGGCCAGCAGGTCCGGCGCGTAGCGCGCCTCGTTGGCCATGCCGCCGCCGAAGACCCAGCCGAGGTGAGCGTGCCAGAGGCCGCGCAGCGAGCCCATCAGGCCGCCGGCGAAGTTCACGTGCGGGCTGTGGGGGTCCCCCTCCTCGTCGGAGTACGTGTGGTGCTTGCGATGGTTTGCCACCCACTCGATCGGCGGTCCCTCGATCGCCATGCAGCCGCAGATCACGAGCAGCGCCCGGATCGCCGGCGTCGTCTCGAACGCGCGATGCGTCAGCAGGCGATGGAAACCGACGGTGATCCCCAGGCCCGTGGGGACGTAGCAGAGCGCGAAGATGACGACGTCGTAGAAGTGCAGGACGCTGCCCCAGGCGAGCGGAATGGCCACCGCCAGCGCGACCACCGGCAGCACCGTGACGATCGCCGTCGCAACGCGGTCAGCCCGGTCGTGGCTGCTCGGCGGCTGAAACTCGCCCGGCGGCGCCGCGCGCACGGCGGGCGCCTGGCGGATGGTTATGGGTCGGGGTTCGGTGACTGCCAACGGTGTTCCACGCGTGCCACCAACCCACAGCTGGGGGCCTGTGGAGCACGGCGGACTCCTGTGCGCAGCGCGAGCGCCGGGACGGCGTGCGCGAGAGCGCTCTGTCAATCATCACACACTCGGCGGCCGGAGCGCGGTGGCATACCGAGCTTTTACCTAAAGGGCTGTTCGGCACAACCCGCCCGGGTCGGCGCGCGCACATGCCCCGAATGGACGCGACGAGCGCCAAGGCAACTCAGGAAAGGTCCAGCTCGCGGAGCTTCTCCCAGCGCCGGTCGGGCTCGCGCTCGTGATGATGCTCGGGCCCGGCGCTCGCCAGCGCCACCGCGCAGAGCGGGCAAAGTCCGGGACACCCCGGTTCACAGAGCACCTGGTCCGGGGCGGCGAGCGCGACGGCGTCGTGCACCCAGGAGCGCAGGTCCAGCAGGTCGCCGTGTACGTAGGGGCTGTCCAGCTCCTCTCCGCCGCCGGGCAGCTCGACCTCGCGCGCGTCCACCTCGAAGCTCGGCTCAGCGTCGAGGAGGCAGCGCATGCACGGCCCCCGCAGGCTTGCGGTGAGCCGCAGCCGCAGCGCGTATCCGCCGCCGGTCGTCCGCGAGACGTCGACCGTGACGTCCACCAGTTGCGGGAGCACGCTGTAGCTCGTGCCGCCCAGCTCCAGGGGATCCTGCTCGACCGTAAGCGCAAGCCGGCGTCCCTCGCCCGAGCTCAGGCGCAGGCCGCCGAGATCGAAGGCGTCGGTCTTCACCGTGCGGGCGGCTTTCGGGCGCTCACCTCGCGCGCAGCTCCCGCTTGAGGACCTTTCCGGTTGCGTTGCGCGGCAGGACGTCAACGAACGCGACGTCGCGGGGAACCTTGTAGCGCGCCAGGTTGTCGCGCACGTAGTCGCGCACCGCGTCCTCGCTCAGTTGCGATCCGGCGGCCCGCACGACGAACGCCCGCAGCCGCTCGCCGAACTGCTCGTCGGGCACGCCGATGACGGCGACGTCGTCGATCTCCGGATGCTCGGTGAGCAGGTCCTCGATCTCGCGCGGGAAGACGTTCTCGCCGCCTGAGACGATCATGTCGTCATCGCGGCCGGAAACGAACAGGCGCCCGTGTGTGTCGAGGTAGCCGACGTCACCGGTCGCGATCAGACCGTCGATCATCGGCTTGCTGCCGCCGCCCGTGTAGCCGTCCATCACCATCTCGTTGGCCGCGAAGATGCGGCCCGGTTGGCCGGGCGTGGTGACCGGTTGATCGTCCTCGTCGAAAAGACGGACCCGTGTTCCCCGCGGGGGCGTGCCCGCCGTGCCGGGGGCGGCACGCAGTTGCGCCGGCGACGCGATCGTGGCCCACGCGACCTCGGTGGTGCCGTAGAGGTTGTAGAGCACGTCGCCGAAGGCGTCCATCGTGTGCAGCGCCAGGTCGCCCGGCAGCGCGGAGCCGCTGACGGCGATCACCCGCAGCGAGCTGACGTCGTAGCGGCCGATCACCTCAGGCCCGAGCTCGAGGATCCGCGACAGCATCACCGGCACCACGACCAGCGCGCTCGGTCGCCAGCTCGCAATCGCCGCCAGCGTCGCCTCGGGCTCGAAGCGTCGCTGCAGGACGAGCGTCGAGGACAGGGCGAGGCCCATCGTGAAATGGCCGTACCCCCACGAGTGAAACAGGGGCGCCGCGATCAGCGTCGTCTCGCGCGCCCGCAGCGGGATGCGCGAGAAGAACGCTGCGGCTGGATCGAGGCTGCGCGGCTGGCGCCGCGAGGCGCCCTTCGGCGAGCCCGTCGTCCCCGATGTGAGGATCACGACGCGCCCGCGATCGCGCGGCGGTGACAGCGCCGCCGTCGACGAGGACGCGATCAGCTCGTCGATCGTCGGGTGCGCAAGCGCTGCCGAGTCCTGCCACGCGATCACGCTCGTGCGGCCCATGGCGGCGGCGGCGCACAGGTCGCTGAACTCCTCGTCGTACAGCAGCACGCGCGGTTGCTCGTTCTCGCACACCTCGGCGATCTGGCGGCCGGCGAAGGAGGTGTTCAGCAGCAGCAGCGTGGCCCCCAGCTTGGAGGCAGCGACGGAGGCCTCCACGAAGCCGCGGTGGTCGCGGCAGAGGATCGCGATCGAATCGCCCTCGCGCACACCCAGACCACGCAGTCCGCGCGCAAGCGCGTTGGTCTGGGCCTGCAGCTCGGCGAACGTGATCGTGCCGCGCTCGTCGTGAATGGCCGGGCGACTCGGGGTGCGCAGCGCCGAGATCGCGTAGCCGGACGCGGGCGTCGGCCCCCACCGCAGCAACGTCAGCCCGACGCGCGCGAGCTTGTCGGGACGGTCGGGGCGCAGCACGCCCGCACGGACCAAGGTCGCGCCGGTCCGCATCGAGGTCTCGATTCGTCCGAGGTTCACGCCGCTATCCAAGCAGTTCCGCGCCGCGATGGCGGGCAACGATCGGTGACGCGACGCGCGGGTGGCGCGCCGATCGGGCGAGCGAGGCCTCGAAGCTAGGCCGCAGCGGACTCGTCGCGTCCGGCAAGGCGGTCGCGGCCCCGCTGCACGGCGGCGATGAACTTCGAGAGGTTGATCTCCAGCGTGTTGAGAATCTCGTCGGCGTAGTCCTCGGCGCCGAGGCGGATCTCGCGCTCACGTGCCTGCGCCTCCTCGACGATGTCCTCGGCGGCGCGCTCGGCGGCCTTCGTGACCTCCTCGCCCGAGATCAGGTGCTCCTGGCGCTCGCGCGCCTCCTTGACGATCCGCTCGGCCTCGCGCTTGGCCTCCGCGAGCATCTCCTGGCGCTCCTTGACGATCCAGCGAGCCTGCTTGATCTCCTCCGGGATCGTCGCGCGCATCTGGTCGAGCAGATCGTAGATCTCCTCCTTGTCCACGCGCACCTGATCGGTGAGCGGGACCTGCTTGGCGTTGTGCACCAAGTCGTCAAGCTTGTCGATGAGTACGAGAACGTCCATGGCTACAGGGTAACGCGCGCCCCAAACGGCGCTCTGTCGTCACGACTTTCGCGTTCGGCCCAGCTCTTCCTGCAAACGCGCGGCGACGTCCGGGTGAACGAGACCCTCGATCCGCCCGCCAAAGGTTGCGAGTTCCTTGACGCCGCTGGAGGAGACGAAGCTGAACTCTGGGCTCGCCATGATGTACACGGACTCGATTTCCGGCGCCTGGCGGCGGTTGAGCTGGTTCATCTCGAGTTCGTACTCGAAGTCGGAGATCGCGCGAAGGCCCTTCACGATCGCGCTCGCGCCGACCCGCCGGGCGAACTCGACGACCAGCGTGTCGAAGGGCTCGGCGCGCACCCCGTCCAGGTGGGCAGTCGCCGCCGCGATGAACTGCAGGCGCTCGGGCAGCTCGAACAGCGTCGTTGCCGATTTACGCACGGAGTGGGCGACGACGGCGACGATCACCTCGTCAAACAGCGCCCGCGCGCGTGTGATTACGTCCACGTGCCCGTTGGTGATCGGATCGTAGGAGCCGGGACATACAGCGATGCGATGGCCGTTGCTCAGGGCTTGCTCGTTTCGTGGATGCGGATGATCGTGTCGCCGTAGCGCCGCTCGATTCGAACGGGAAGCGCTGCCAGCTCCAGCGGAGCGCGGCGGTCTGACTCGCTGACGACGCGCGCGCCGGCGCACAGCACGCCGGGCAGATCGCGCGACAGGGCTTCGGCCAGCCCCGGCGCCGTCGCGTATGGGGGGTCGAGGAACACCAGATCGTATTTGTCAGCGGTGCGCAGTGCCGCGAGCGCATCCCCGCCCAGCACGCGCGCGCGATCGGTCAGCGCCAGGGAGGCCACGTTTGCACGCAAGGCGACCAGCGCCCGCGGCGCGCGCTCGACAAAGGTCGCACTCGCCGCGCCGCGCGAGAGCGCCTCGATCCCGAGCGCGCCGGACCCGGCGAAGAGGTCCAGCACGACGGCTCCCTCGAGTTCGCCGAGGATCGAGAACAGCGCCTCACGGACGCGCTCGGCGGTGGGTCGCGTGGCCACGCCGCGTGGGGTCTGCAGGCGGCGCCCGCCGAGCTGGCCCGCGATCACGCGCATCGCGGCGGCGCCCTGCGCTCACGCGGCAATCGGGTGCGCCGCGATCTCACCGTAGATCTCCTCCAGGCGATCCGCGAGCAGGGCGTGCTCGGGGCGGGAGAGCTGCGGGTCGTTGGCTATCAGCGCCTCGGCGCAGGCACGCGCGGCCATCAGCAGGGACTCGTCCGCCGGCAGCTGGGCGAGTGCGAACTGGCCGACGCCCGATTGCCTGGTCCCGACCAGCTCGCCCTCCTTGCGCAGGCGCAGGTCGATCTCCGCCAGCTCGAAGCCGTCGTCGTATCGCTCCAGGGCACTCAGCCTCGGCGACCCCTTCGGGCCGCAGAGCAGGCAGAGTGAGTCATGCCCGCCGCGCCCGACGCGGCCCCGCAACTGGTGGAGCTGGGAGATGCCGAAGCGCTCGGCGTTCTCGATCAGCATGACCGTCGCGTTCGGCACGTCGATCCCGACCTCGATCACCGTCGTGGCGACGAGCACGTCGGCCTCGCCGGCAGCGAACGCAGCCATCGCCGCCTGCTTCTCGCGATGCCCGAGCTGCCCGTGCAGCAGCACGAGGCGGAAATCGCGCAGCTCACCGGCGCGCAGCCGCTCGAACTCCTCCGTCGCGGCGCGCGCTTGCGCCGTCGCGCCGAGTGCCTCGTCGGGCTCTCCGGCCTCGACCAACGGGCAGACCACGAAAGCCTGGCGGCCGGCGCGCACCTCCTCGGCGATCCGCTCGTAGGCGCGCGCGCGCTCGCGCTCGCCGGAAACGAGGTGCGTTGCCGTAGCGCGACGTCCGAGCGGACGCTCACGCAGGCGGGTCTGGTCGAGGTCGCCGTACTCGCACAGCGCGAGCGTGCGCGGGATCGGGGTCGCGGTCATGTGCAGGACATGGGGCGCGGCGCCGTCCGGTGCCTTGCCGTGCAGCGCCGTGCGCTGGCGAACTCCGAAGCGATGCTGCTCGTCGACGACTGCGACAGCGAGGGAGCGAAAGCGAACCGGCTCCTCGATCAGCGCGTGCGTGCCGACGATCAGCGAGCACTCGCCGCTGGCCAGGCGCGCCAGGACCTCTGTGCGCCTGGCGGCCGGAGTCGAGCCCGTCAGCAGCGCGAGCGTCACGGTCTGGCCTCCGAGGAGGCGCTGGATCGTCGCGAAATGCTGCTCCGCGAGCGTCTCCGTCGGCGCCATCAGGGCCGCCTGGAAGCCGTGCTCGACAGCGCGGAGCATTGCGAACAGCGCGACGACCGTCTTGCCGCTGCCAACCTCGCCCATCAGCAGACGTTGGGTCGGGCGCACACCGGCGAGCTCGCCGCGCAGCGTCTCGATCGCGGCCAGCTGGTCGGCGGTGAGCGTGAACGGCAGCTCGTGGGCCAGCCAGCGCTCGGTCAGGCTCGGCGGCCCCGCCAGGGCGAGGGCGGCAGATCCGCCATCTTCGCGTGCGCGGCGGGCGAGCAGCGCGAGCTGAACCAGCAGCAGCTCCTCGAACGCCAGCCGCCGGCGCCCGACCTCGACCTCCTCGGGTCCTTCGCCGAAGTGCATCGCCTCAAGCGCCGCTCCGCGTGCGGGCAGTGCGTTTCGCGCCAGCAGGCGTCCCGGGAGCGCCTCGACGACCTCACGCAGCGCCGGGCGCTCGGTCGAGACCAGCGCGAGGATCTGCGTGCTCGAGATGCCCTCGCTCGCCGCGTAGTGCGATACCTCCTCGGTGCTCGCACCGGCCTCGTCGGTCGTCGCGTGGTTGGCGACGCGAAAGCGCCCGCGGCCCTCGAATTTCCCGTGCAGCACCAGTCGCGTGCCGGGCTCGTAACGCTTGACGAGCCACGGCTGGTTGAAGAACGTCGCCTGCATCGGACCGGTGGCGTCAGCAACCGTCGCCTCGACCAGTGGGCGCATCCCGCGCCGCCGCACCGGGCGCGCCGCAATCGAGCGGACCTCGACCAGCACCGTCGCCGTCTCCCCCGGGGCGAGCGCCGCGACCGTACGCGCCTCCCGGCGAGCGCGGGGGACGTGGTCGAGCAGGTCGCCGACGGTTCGCAGGCCGAGAGCACCGGCGGCCTCGGCTGCCTTCGGCGCGAGCTCAAGCTGGCGTGCAAGCCGCGACGGCCGCGGCGTGCGCACCGGCGCCGCGAGCAGCGCGGAGCGTGAGGGAGCCGCCATGCCGGCGAAGGCGCGCGGCGCCTTCGCCCTGGCCGCGCGACCAGGGCTGGAGGACCTCATGACGGCCCGCCCGCGCGTGCATCGGCGCCGAGATGCTCGCGGCGGCGGCTCCGGCTGCGGTCCGGCAGGTGATGCTCACGGGAGAACCAGCTCACCGCGTCCCTGCGCCGCTGCCCGCGGCAATCGCCGCGGGCGCCCGTCAGGCGTCGAAGGTGTGCGAACAACCTCATCGCGCCATGATGATCCGCGGCGCGGTCGCTATTCGGCCGACAGCAGCCACCAGTAGCTCGGCTGGCCGCCGTGGCGGTGCTCCAGCTCAACCGCCTCCGGGGCGAGTGTTGCGATCAGCTCCTCGCTGAGCGGCGCACCGGCGCCGGCGATGCAGGTGATCAGCTCACTGCCGTCGCCGAGGCTCGCGAGGACGTGCGCGAGCGTCGCCTCGGGCTCCCCCCACGCCACCAGCGACTCACCGACGAAGCCCACCGCCTCACCGACGCTGAAGCGCCCGTCGGCGTCGTCGCGAGCAGCGGGCGCCACCGAGCCACTGCGGATGCGCGTCAGCGCCGACTCGATCGCCGCGGCGTTCTCGCTCGCGCCCTGCGACGGCGACAGCGCGACCAGCGCCGCCAGCGCGGTCTGCTGGCTGCGCGAGGGCACGACGACAACATGCTTCTCCGACAGCTCGGCCGCACGCTCGGCCGCCATGATCACGTTCGCGCTGTTCGGCAGCACCACAACCTCCTCCGCGGCGACCGCGTGGATCCCGGCGAGCAATTCGTAGGTCGATGGGTTCAAGGTCGGGCCCCCGTCCAGCACGTGCGCTCCGAGACTCTGGAAGAGGTTGCCGATTCCCGTGCTGGCGACGACCGCGAGCACACCGCAACGCGCGCCCTCGGCTAGCTGGCGCGCTCGCGCCGCGACCTGCGCATGCATGTCGGCAATGTCGAGGTGTGACACCTCGCCGGCTCCCGCCAGGACCGCGATCGCCTGTTCGGGCTGGTCGGTATGGACATGAATCTTCAGTGTGCGAGCGTCGCCGACGACCAGCACCGAGTCCCCCAGCGCCTCCAGCGCCTCGCTGAAGCGGCTCGGCTCGAGACCAGCGCCGGTCAGAGCGAAGTTCGTGCAGTAGCGATAGGTCGAGGAGAGGTGCTGCGGATGTGTCACACGCGCCGCAGCGTGGTGCTCGAGCGCGGGCGGTTCGTCGCCGCGGAGCGCCGCCACGATCCCGGCGAAGATCACGACCAGCGCGTAGCCGCCCGCGTCGACGACGCCGGCGTCGCGCAGCACGGCGAGCAGGTCGGGCGTTCGCATCACCGAGGCCTCGCCGGCGGCGACCGCCCGCTCGAGCACGCCGGCGATCGCATCATCCTGCTCGGCGGGGGTGACCTCCGGGCCCAGGCGCGTGTCGGGCATGTGTGCCAACTCGACGATCACGCGCGAGGCCATTTCTCGAACGACGGTGAGAATCGTGCCCTCAGCCGGCTCGCGTACCGAGGCGTAGGCGCGGTCGGCGGCACGAGCCAGGGCGGCGCCGATCAGCGTCGGGTCGATCAGCTCACCCGGCCGGCTGAACAGCTCTTCCGCCGCGCCGTGGATCAGCTGCGAGAGAATCACGCCGCTGTTTCCGCGCGCCCCGAGCAGCGCCGCGCGCGCCACCTTCTCGACGATCTCGTCGCGGCCGATCTCGTCGATCGTGCGCTCGCCGCCCGCGGCGAGGCTGTCGAGCTCGGCGAGCACGGCCCGCATCGTCAGGACCATGTTGTCGCCGGTGTCGCCGTCGGCAACCGGGAACACGTTGAGGTCATTGACCTCCTGGCGGCGCGACTCCAGGTGCGCCAACGCCCCGGCCACCAGGGTGCGAAAGCGAATCAGGTTAGGGTCAGGCACGACCCTGCCCGGCTATCTGGCCTTCGTGACCTTGCCGGCCTTGAGGCAGCGCGTGCAGACGTACACCCGCCGGGGCGCGCCGCCGTCGAGGATGCGCACCTTTTGCAGGTTCGGATTGAAGCGCCTGCGGGTCGCGACCATCGAGTGGCTGCGGTTGTTGCCGAACGCGGGGCCCTTCGCACATGAGTGACAGACCTTGGCCATCTCGCCGAGCAGTCTAGCCGCTCGGAAGCGCGGCGCGGATCTCGGCGAGCGCCAGCGCCGCGCGTGCGGCGAGCGCGCCGCCGTCGCGACGGTTGCCGCCGGAGCGCGCGAGCGCCTGCTCGTAGGTGTTCACGGTCAACACCCCGAACGAGCACGGGACACCCGTTGTCAGGCCGACCTCCTGAATCCCGCGGGCCGCGGCGGCGCAGACGTGGTCGTAGTGGTCGGTCTCGCCGCGGATCACGGCGCCAAGGCAGACGACGCCGTCGAAGCGGCCGCTGGCAGCCGCGTACTGGGCCGCCGGCGCCAACTCGAATGCGCCCGGCACATCGAAGGTCTCGACCGCGCAGCCGTGTTCCTCGAGCACCGCGCGGGCACCGGTCTCGAGCCGCGCCGCGAGGTCTTTGTAGAAGCGCGCGACGACCAGCGCATAGGTCGCCATCAGCGCTCGCCGGGCAGCTTTGACTGCGGCGAGCGCTCACGCAGGAACATCTCGCCGTCGAGATCGAGTCCCTGGTGGTGCAGCGTGTGTCCGAGCTTCTCCCGCTTGGCCCGCAGATACGCGACGTTCTCCGGGTTCGGCGGCTCCTCGATCGGAATCTGGTCGGTGACCGAGAGGCCGTATCCCTCGAGCGCGCGGATCTTCTTCGGGTTGTTCGTGAGGATCCGGATCGAGGTCAGGCCGAGATCGACGAGGATCTGCGCACCGATGCCGAAGTCGCGCAGGTCGGCCGGCAGGCCGAGTCGCTCGTTGGCCTCGACGGTGTCCAGCCCCTCCTCCTGGAGCTTGTACGCCCGCAGCTTGTTCAGCAGCCCGATCCCCCGTCCCTCCTGCGCGAGATAGAGCAGCACACCGTTGCCCTCCTTCTCGATCCGGTTGAGTGCCGACGCCAGCTGACCGCCGCAGTCGCAGCGCTCGGAATGGAAGACATCGCCGGTCAAGCACTCCGAGTGGACCCGAACGAGGACATCGGAGCGCCCCGCGATGTCGCCCTTGACGAGCGCCAGGTGGTGCTTGTCGTCAACCAGCGAGCGGTAGCCGACGGCCTCGAAGACCCCGAAGGCCGTGGGCAGGCGGGTCGAGACGACGCGTTCGACCAGCCGGTCGCGGCGGCGTCGGTACACGATCAGGTCCTTGATCGTGATCATCTTCAGCTTGTGATGCGCGCAGTATTCAACGAGGTCGGGGACGCGCGCCATCGAGCCGTCGTCGTTCATCACCTCGCAGATCACGCCGGCCGGCGTCAGACCCGCCAGCCGTGCAAGATCGATGCTCGCCTCAGTGTGCCCGGTGCGCTCGAGCACGCCGCCCGCCTTCGCCTTCAGCGGGTTCACGTGGCCCGGCTGGACGAGGTCCTCAGGGCCGCTGGCGGAGTCGATCGCGACCTGGATGGTGTGCGCCCGGTCGTGCGCGGAGACGCCGGTGGTGACGCCCTCGCGCGCCTCGATCGTGACCGTGAACGGGGTCTGCATCCGCGACTCGTTCTTCGGCGTCATCAGGTCCAGGCCGAGCTCAGCGCAGCGCCCCGGCGTCAGCGCGAGGCAGATGAAGCCGCGTGCCTCCTTCGTCATGAAGTTGATCGCCTCGGGCGTCACGAACTGCGCCGCCATCACCACATCGCCCTCGTTCTCGCGGTCCTCGTCGTCGCAGACGACGATCATCCTGCCCGCGCGGATCTCCTCGATCGCCTCCTCGATCGTCGAGAACGGACCACCCGAACCCCCGGCGCTCATCGGCTCACGAGTCGCTCGAGGTGCTTGGCGAGGATGTCGACCTCGACGTTCACGCGCGCGCCGACGCCGGCTTCCCCGAGCGTCGTCGACTCACAGGTCTGCGGGATCAGCGCGACCGTCACCGTGGCGGAGTCGACCGCGGTGACCGTGAGGCTGACGCCGTCGAGCGCGATCGAGCCCTTCTCGACGACATAGCGCGACAGCTCCTCGTCGATCTCGACCTCGATCTCGCCCGAGTCGCGACGGGCGCGCACCTTGCCGACGCCGTCAACGTGGCCGAGCACGACGTGGCCGCCGAGCCGGTCGCTGAGCCGCAGGGCCAGCTCGAGGTTGACCCGGGAACCGCCGGCCAGCTCGCCGAGCGTCGTACGTCGCAGCGTTTCCGCCACGACGTCCGCACGGAAGATCCGGCCGTCGATCTCGCGTGCGGTCAGGCACGCGCCACTGACGGCGATCGAGTCGCCGGGCTCCAGCTCGCCGGCGATCGGCGAGGCGATCTCGATCACCGCTCCCTGCTCGTCACGCTCCAGGCCGACCACCTCGCCGACGGCCTCCACCAATCCCGTGAACATCACCACTCCCTCAGCCGGGCCGAGATCAGCAGATCCTCGCCGACGCGCTGGCAGTCGAGCGTCAGAGCGCTGATCGCCTCGGCGATTCGCTCGACACCCTCGCCCTCCAGAGGATCGCGCGCGCTGCGCCCGCCCAGCAGCATCGGGGCGAGGAACAGGCGGACCTCGTCGATCTCTCCGGCGTCCAGAAATGCTCCGGCCAGGTGCGGCCCGCCCTCGAGCAGGATCGACGCGATGCCGAGCGAGCCGAGCTGGTCGAGCGCGGCACGCACGCGAGCAGGCTCGTTCTCGCCGGTCGCGACGAGGACCTCCGCCCCGGCGGCCTCGAGGGCGTCGGTCTCCGAGCGCGCCGCCGCGCGCGAGACCACGACGATCAGCGGCACCCCGCCGGTCAGGCAGACCAGCTGCGAGGCCAGCGGCAGCCGCGCGAGCGAGTCGAACACCACCCGTCGTGGTTGGCGGTGGACGTTCTCGACGCGCGCGGTGAGCTGCGGGTCGTCGGTCAGGGCGGTGCCGATGCCGATCGCCACCGCGTCCACCGAGGCACGCCAATGGTGAGCCAGCTCGCGGCTCTCGACGCCCGAGATCCACTTCGAGTCGCCGTCGCGCGTGGCGACCTTGCCGTCGAGCGTCATCGCCGACTTGAACAGGATCCACGGTCGCCCCGTACGCGCGTGCTTGCGAAATGCCTGGTTCAGCAGCCGCGCGGAATGCGCCAGCTCGCCGTCGGCGAGGAGGATCTCGACACCCTCGTCGCGGAGGATGCCGAGCCCGCGTCCGGACGCCTTCTCGGTCGGGTCGTCGCTGGCGACGACGACCCGCCTGATGCCGGCGGCGAGGATCGCGTCGGTGCACGGCGGCGTCCGCCCCTGGTGGCAGCACGGCTCAAGCGAGACATACAGCGTGGCTGAAGCCAGGTCGCGCTCGCCGCAAGCGGCGATCGCGTTGACCTCGGCGTGCGGGCCGCCGAGCTCGTCGTGCCAGCCCTCGCCGAGCACCGCGCCGTCGACCGCGACGACCGCCCCCACGACGGGGTTGGGGTTCGCGCGTCCGACGCCGTTGCGAGCGAGCTCGATCGCGCGCGCCAGATGCGCCCGGTCGGTCTCTGTGCAGGTTTGCATCCCAACTGAAGCATACGGCGCGCCTGCACCGCGCCCGCTTCGCACTCAGCTCGCGCGGTGGCGCTTGACGGCACGCTTGGAACGGCCGCGCCGCGGGGCCGCACAAGCTCCCCCGTGCAGCCTCCAGATCGTCACGACCGGTCCCGGGCGCACGTAGGAGATCGGGTAGTAGTCAAAGGACCAGTCGAAGTTGAACGGCAGCGAGGACGTGCCGCGAGCGTACGGCGAAGCCTTGAACACCGCCGTCCCATCCCTGGCCAGGGTGGCGTAGTAGGCGAGCGCGGCGGGCACCGCAGTGGCATCGACGAGCGCGCGGCCCTGCTCGGTCGAGCCGGTCACCACCCAGCAGTAGCCGTCGCGCTGATAGAGCCCAACCAGAGCCGGCGAGAGCGTGCGCTCGTAGTTCTCAAGCGTCACCTCGCGGCCGGCCAGGACGTAGA
This sequence comes from Solirubrobacteraceae bacterium, assembly GCA_049522915.1. GTDB lineage: Bacteria > Actinomycetota > Thermoleophilia > Solirubrobacterales > Solirubrobacteraceae > Palsa-513. Next base: position 58,830 of record JBEKNK010000004.1, read on the forward strand.
GGATCCCGCGCGGACCGCGGTGCGTGAGGAGATCCGGGAACGGCGCCCAGCGCCCGGCCCAATTGTTCGGCGCGCGGCTCGAGTTGGGCACGATCGGCTCGACGACGATCCTCGCCTTACGCGGGACGTGAGCGAGCATCCATGCCCGCGCCGTGGCGCGTGTGTCCGCGCGCGAGTTCACCAATCCCGAGTGGATGCTGTAGACGAGACCCTGCCCGCAGAGCACGGCACCGGCGACGAGCAGCAGCGGGACGGCGAGGCGCGGACGCGCACGCGCGACAAGGTCCGCGGCGCCGACCGCGGCGGCCGCCGCCAGCAGGCAGACGAGCGGCACGATCGGCATCACCCAGCGCCCGAAATAGCGCCCCTGCAGGCCCATGAACGCGAGGTAGGCGAGGACGGCCGGTACCAGCAGCACGAGCGTCCACCACTGGCGGCGCACCGCGAGCACGACGGCGCCGGCGATTGCCGCGATCGCGGGAACCCAGCCGACACCCCAGGTGATCGACCACAGGTAGTAGAAGACGCCGCTGCCGTAGGTCAGCCCGAGCTTCCCGTCGTTCTCGCTCTCAGACGATTGTCGCGCCAGCTGGTTGATGAAGCTGTGGAAGTCGATCACCGCGTAGGGGTTCGCGAGGATGAACGCGGCGAGGGCGACGACGCCGGCCAGCGCCAGCCACCCCAGCGCCCGCCAGCCTCCTGTTGTGGCGCACACGCGCGACACGCCCGCCACGACCAGCGGCACGAGCACGATCCCGCCCGTGTACTTGGTCGCCGCCGCCAGGCCGAGCCCCAGCCCGGCGATCGCGAAATCCCGCCCGCGTCCGAAGCGCGCGATTCCGGCGCTGCCCCAGAGCGACAGGCACACGGGCGCGAGCGTGGGTGAGTCGTTGAGTGCGAGCTTGCCGTAGAACACCGGGAGGAACGCGACCGCCATGATCGCGGCCGCAAGCAGGCCGGCACGGCGGTCGAACAGGCGCGCTCCCGCGAGGTAGAGCAGCCACACGGCGATGGTCCCGAGCACGCCCGAGGCTACGCGCGCGATCAGCCACACCTCGGTCGAGTGATCGGAGTAGTAGAGACCTGCGGCGCGACCTCCGAGCACGAGCTTGTACAACCCGGCGAGCAGATAGGTGAACGCCGGCGGGTTGCCGAAATAGCCTCCCGGGTCGAGGTTGCCGCCCAGCATGCCGATCGCGAGCGGCACGAAGTGCTGCGCCTCGTCGACGTTGTAGACCCACGGAAGGCCGCTGCCGACTCCCCACAGGCGCAGGCCCAGGGCAACCGCGAGCACCCCCGCCAGCGCCGCGCCGTAGCGAAGGTCCCAGCGCCGCCGCAGCCCCCTCAACAGCGTGCGTAGGCGGCGTAGTAGCTCGTCCGCGCGATCACGCGGAAGCCCGGCAGCGGCACCTGGTCGAGCGGGCTGTCATTCGGGCTCGTCAACGCGTAGCGGATCACGGCCAAACCGAGCGGGTAGAGCGCCACACCGTGCTGCTCCGCGTCGTAAAGAGTCGCCTGGCCGCGGTCGAGCAGGTAGCGCGCGTCGCCGCGGTCGATCACCCCGTCGCGACCCAGGTTGAGGATGATCCGAACGTCCGGCACGAGCTTGTGGTCGGGGACCGACACGGGCCCGCACGCGAGGTCGCGCCGGACGTTGGCGTTGTCGAGGATCGCGACGAGCGATGTCTGACCACTGTCGCGGAAGCCGAGCTCCGTCTCGATCTTGTTCAGACTCAGCGTGCTCGCAGCCAGGTAGATGCCGATCGCGGCAAGCGCCATCGCGCCGACCGCCCACACCCTGCGGAGCAGCCCGCGCTCGAGCATCGTCCAGCCGCTCAAGGCGAAGGCGCAGAAGACGAGGATCATCACCGCCGGCATCATCAGGTAGCGATCGATCACCGACAGCCCGGCGCCGGCGATCACGACGAAGGTGCCGATGCCGCTCAGCAGGACAACGAAGGGCGCCAGCATCCGCCGGGGCACGAGCCAGGCCGACAGCACCACGCCCCCGATCGCCCCGGCCACCACGGCCGACTTGGTCAGCAGGATCAGGTAGTGCGAAAGCGTCCCGGGCAGTTGCGCCAGCGGCACCGTTCGTCCGAGCGCCACCGCGGTGTTCTGGGTGCTCGTCAGCGAGTGCAGCGGCTGGCCGGTGACGATCCAGTCGAGCGCCACCCAGATGACGGGTCCGGCGGCGACGATCATCGCCCAGCGGATCCGCTGGGGCCAATCCGCTTTCCGCGCGCACCACAGCCAGTACAGCCCGGCGAGCAGCCAGGCGTCCGGCCTGATCAGCTCGGCGCTCAGCAGCACGACGAACACCAGCGTGCCGCGCCGCGGACGTTCGATCTCGAACGCGGCCGCCCAGACGATCGCCGCGCAGTACGTCAGGTCCACGTATCCGCGCGCGGCAAGGAACATGAAGTTGAAGCGCGTGAGCAGCAGAGCGACCGCCGTCGCCGCCACGATCGGTGAGAAAGCCGTGCGCGTGAGCCGGTAGACGCCCCAGGCGAGCAGCAGGAAGGAGCCGATCGCGCACAGCACCGAGAGGCGCAGCGCGGCGTTGCCGAAGATCGACATGACTGTCCCCCAGGCGACCGCCAGCGGATGCTCGGTCGGCGCCTCGTAGACGGTGAAGGACGGCAGCTGCCCGTGGGCGATCTCGCGTCCCCACAACAGGTAGTACTCGGTGTCGTAGATCGGATAGGTCGGGATCGCGAGGAAGCCCACCAGCGCGGTGACGCACATCACGCCGAAGGAAAGCCGCGCCCACGCGGCGGCGGGCACGGCCAGCAGCCGGCCGAGCCACGCCGGCCTACCGGCGGGCGCGGCCGCCGTCGCGCCGGCAGAGCCGCTCAACGCGCCTCGCGCACGGCGAGCGCCCGCAGCGACGGCGCGGGCGCGGCACTCGCCGGCGCCACGCGCGCAGTATTGAGGCAGCCTCTGGGCATCGAAAGGAGAGGATCCGCAGAGGTCGAGCGCCGCCGGCGGACTTGGCTGCCCCTCGCTTCTCTGGGATACTGGGCCGCCAGTTTACGGCACCGTCGTGGACGGAACGCGCGGACGGCACCGCACACGATGAAGCTGATCATCCAGATTCCCTGCAAGGACGAAGCCGCGCAACTGCCGGCGACGCTCGCCGACCTGCCGCGCGAGCTGCCCGGATTTGACGCCATCGAGTGGCTGGTGATCGACGACGGCTCGACCGACGAGACGATCGAGGTCGCACGTGCGCACGGCGTCGAGCACATCGTGCGACTGACCAACAACAAGGGGCTCGCGAGCGCCTTTCAGGCCGGTATGGACGCGGCGCTCAAGCTCGGCGCCGACGTGATCGTCAACACCGATGCGGACAACCAGTACCAGGGCGCCGATATCGCCAAGCTCGTCGCACCGATCGTCGCCGGCAGCGCCGACATGGTGATCGGGGATCGCGACGTGCTGTCGATCGAGCATTTCTCGCCGCTCAAGAAGCGCCTGCAGCGACTCGGCTCGCGGGTCGTGCGCGCGGCCTCCTCGACCGACGTCCCGGACACGACCTCCGGCTTTCGCGCCTACAACCGGGAGGCCGCGCTGCAGATCCTGATCGTCTCGCACTTCACCTACACGCTCGAGTCGATCATCCAGTCCGGCAAGCAGCTGATCGCGCTGGATCACGTCGCGATCCGCACCAATCCGGTGACGCGTGAGTCGCGCCTGTTCCCGTCGATGTGGTCCTACGTCCGTCGCAACGCGGTCTCGATCTTCCGCATCTACGCCCAGTACGAGCCGCTGCGGGTGTTCCTCACGGCGGCGGCGATCCTGCTGCTGGCCGCATTCGGCGTGTGGGTCCGTTTCGCCGTGGCCTACATCGAGGGCAACGGCTCCGGACACGTGCAATCGCTGATCCTCGGGGCCGTGCTGTTCAACGCCGGCGTCGTCGTCGCGGCGCTGGGCGTGATCGGCGACCTGCTGAGCGCTCAGCGCACGATGATCCAGCGCACGCACGAACGGGTCCGACGGATCGAACTTCAGCTCGGCGTCAAGCCGTCGCACTATGAGGCGCTCGGAAAGCGCACGCCGGCTGAAACGCCGCCGGCGAGTGAGCCGCGCGGCGAGGCGCAGGGACCGGTGCGGTCACAGCCGCCCGCGGCCGCGAGCGCCGGCGAGGCCGATTCGTGACCGCGGTCACCCGCTCCGCCGACGGCACAGTCACGGGCAACACCTACGACAAATACAACGCGCGCAACCCGTTCGCGCGCGCGCTGATGCGAGCTTTTGAGCGAAACGTCGACGACCTCCTCTTCTCCACGCAGCCCGCGTCGGTACTCGACGTCGGCTGCGGCGAGGGCGTCCTGACCCACCGCTGGGCGATGTCGCTGGCGCCCGCGCGGGTGGTGGGCATCGATCTCGACGATCCGCTGCTGGCCGCCGAATGGGCGACGCGTCCGGCGCCGAACCTCACCTACCTCGCCCAGCGCGCCGAAGCGCTGCCCTTCAGCGCCGGCGAGTTCGACCTCGCATGCGCGATCGAGGTGTTGGAGCACGTCCCTGATCCGGACCACACACTGGCCGAGATGGCCCGCTGCGCCGCCCGCCATGTGCTGGTCTCGGTGCCGCGCGAGCCGCTCTGGCGCGCCGTGAACATGGCACGCGGCGCATACTGGGGCCAGCTGGGCAACACCCCCGGTCACCTCAACCACTTCTCCAAGTCGGCGATCGTGGCGCTGTGCGCCCGCCACGGCGAGGTGATCGAGACTCGCTCGCCGTTCCCCTGGACGATGGTGCTCCTCCGAGTCTGACGGCCGCCCGCCTTGGCTGAACCACAACGCGCCGTGCCCCCTGCCGAGTCCGATCGCTCGTACGCCAGGGGCGCGCGAATGCTCTCGATCGGGATCGCCTCGACCGGCGTCCTGACGCTCGCGTACTTCGCGCTCGCGGGTCATCTGCTCGACCGCAACGGCAAGGCTTCGCCTCAGTACTCACACCTCGACGTGCTGTGGTCGGTGATGTTCGTGATCATCAGTGTGATCTACCGGCCGATCGAGCAGCTGCTCTCGCGCACGATCGCCGATCACCGCGCCCGTGGCATCGCCGGACTGCCGATGCGCATCCCGATGGCGATCCAGGGCTGCTTCGCGCTGGTGTTCCTGGCCGTCGCGCTGCCACTGCACCATGAGCTCGCCCACCACCTGTTTGACTCGACGACGCTCTACTGGATCTTCGTCGTCGGGATCGTCGCCTACGCGGCGAGCTACTTCGCGCGCGGCTGGCTCGCCGGCCACAAGTACTTCGCGCTCTACGGCGGCCTCGTGTTCATGGAATCGGCCTCGCGCATCGCCTTCGCCATCGCCGCGGCCGTCGGCATCACTAACGGGCAGTCGGCGATCGCGATCGGCATCGCCGCCGCGCCGTTCGTCTCCCTGGTGGTCGTACCCGCGGCGTTCGCCAGCCGCGCGGCGCGCGAGGACCGTGCGCCGGCCGTCGGCGACGCGGCGCTCGAGGGGCCGGCGGCGGAGGGCATCGAGGAGGCCGTCAGCGACCTCTCGATCCGCCGCGGGAGCGGTTTCGCGATCTCGGTGTCGGGGATCCAGCTTGCGGAGCAGACGCTGCTGAACGCGGCGGTGCTGACGATCGCGGCGACCAGCGGGTCGGCCTCGACGCTGCCCGGCATCGTCTTCAACGTGATGCTCATCACGCGCGCACCGCTGCAGCTCTTCCAGGCCATCCAGACCTCGCTGCTGCCCCATCTGGCGGGACTCGAGGTCACCCAGGGTCGCGCCGCGTTCGCGCGCGCGATCCGCCTGACCGTGCTGGCGATCGCCGGCTTCGCATTCGCGGTGGCGATCGGGCTGCTGGCGATCGGCCCGTTCGTGCTCCACCACCTCTTTCACAACAGCTACGCCTACAGCCGCTTCGGCCTCGCACTGATCGCGGTCGGGATGGGCCTTCACCTCTCCGCGGGGGCCCTCAACCAGGCGGCGCTCGCGCGCGGTCAGGCGTCCCGTGCGGCGGCGCTGTGGCTGCTCGCGGCCCTGCTCTTCGTCATCTGGATGCTGAGCGGCGTGATCGGCGACCAGATCCTGCGCACCGAGGTCGGTTACGCCGGCGCCGCCGGAGCGCTCGCGCTCGCGCTCACGGTGCTCTACCGACGGGGATCGCCGACGGCGTCGGCGAGCGCCACATAGGCTGCCGCCGGGTCGCCCGAGCCGAACACCGCGCTACCGGCGACGAACACGCCGGCGCCGGCCCGCAGGCAACGCGGGCCGGTGTCCGTCTCGATCCCGCCGTCGACCTCGATCGCGACCGACTCGCCAATGATCGCTCGCAGCCGCGCGATCCTGTCGATCGAGGCTTCGATGAAGCGCTGGCCGCCCCAGCCGGGGTTGACCGTCATGCAGAGGGCCAGATCCAGCATGCCGGGAAGCTCAGCGAAAGCCTCGAGCGGCGTGGCCGGACAGACCGCGAGCCCCGCCGCGACTCCGGCGGCGCGGATCTGCGAGATCGCGTAGTGAACATGCGGCGTGGCCTCGGCGTGGATCGTGATGAGGTCGGCGCCGGCGC